>NZ_JBCECK010000002.1:101170-120013 GCF_039207105.1 Mucilaginibacter sp. | reverse complement strand
CCACCACCCCTGCACCACATCCATCCCCAAACCGTTCACGTTCATACTGAGCTAAACTCTCATGAGCGCCAATAAACAACTGATAAACAGGTTATTATTTGGGGACTTTAATCAGCATATTTTACATCAGTAGCATCATGTAGCTGCTGTCAAACTAAGATTAGGCTTTTTTATTGTAACAAATTCTATACAAATTAAATATATTTTATCTATAGATTTGGTAGTCTTTATCTATTTCATTATGTTTGTTATGTGAAAGCAAAAATCGAAGTAATGAAAACTTCTTCCTCAAAAAAATCATCGGTATATGTATCCGTTGAAGTAGCACAAAGTAATCTCCATGCTTTGATGCTATGCTGTTGTTGCCACTGAATTCAGCTTAAATAATTCCCTGTTAAATTCTTCTTATTATTAATGGAACAGCCTTAAAATAAGGCTTTAAGGATATACTATGAAAAAAATTATGATGATATAAAAAAGCCGGCAGGGGATACCCTACCGGCTAAAATTCCGGAAAGATCAGCTACGTAACGCCAATCACTCACTGACCTTCCATCAAGTTTTACCTAACATTTTACTATTAAAATAAAACCTGTTAAATATATGGAAATATATATCCATGCTAAATCATTTTATAAAAAGCTTGCAACGCTTCTCCTGATCTTTTCTGTCCCCATAATATCCCAAGCCCAGACAGAACAACCTCCAACTATCAATTCACATTTAAACGGTACTGTGTTAGACGCGGTTACGCATGAAGCTTTGCCCGGAGCAGCTGTATTGATTTTGGGTACAACACACTCTGTAGCAACAGATAAGGATGGCAAATTTTCTTTCGTTACCGGCCAAAAGTTTCCTTATACGCTTATCATAACCTATATAGGATATGATAAGCAAGAAGTTACCGCCAATGGTAGTCCTGTAACTATTTTACTAAAACAATCTGTAAGGGCACTTAATGATGTGGTGGTGGTTGGTTATGGTACACAAAGCCGAAAATCACTTACAGGATCTGTATCAACGGTTAGCGCCGATGAGGTAAGAAATAAGCCGGTTGCCAGTTTCGACCAGCAATTACAGGGTAAAGCTGCAGGTGTTCAGGTGTCGGCCGGCACAGGCATACCTGGCGACGGATTATTTTTCCGTATTCGTGGCAGTACATCAATCAATGCCGGTAACGATCCTTTATACGTTATTGACGGTGTATTTGTCAATAACCAATCCTTACAAAAAATAACTACTCAAGGCCAGGCTAATAATCCTTTGTCTGATATCAACCCTGCTGATATAGAGACCATAAGCATATTGAAAGATGCGGATGCCACAGCTATTTACGGTGCCCGCGCTGCCAATGGTGTAGTACTTATAACCACTAAGCGTGGTAAATACAATACCGCCCCTAAGGTAAGTTTAAATACCTATTTTGGTTGGGCTACTGCCCCTAAACTTTGGGATCTGGTGACCGGGCCTGAGCATGCAGAACTGGTAAATGAGTTATACAGAAACACGGAGTCTGATGCTCTCGCCGCAGGCAATACCACAGCAGCTAATACCTATAAATACCAACCATTTCGGGCATTAACCGATAACCCTACAGCTTTACCCGCTCCGAGAGGATTACCACAAGATCAGCCTACATTTGATCGTTTGCACGATGTTTTCCGAACCGGATTTCTTCAAAATTATGATGCATCAATATCGGGAGGAAATGATAAAACCAGGTATTACGTTGGCGGAGGTTTTAACAGCCAGCAGGCCGATCTGAAAACAAATGATTTTCAACGTGGGAGCTTCAAATTTAACCTCGATCAAAAAATAAGCAATGTATTCAGTATAGGTACCAGCACATTACTCTCACAAACGTACCGTACCAATGCCCGTGTAGGCGATGGCCCGCAGGGCGGTATTTTGCAGGCGGCACTGCACACCCCAACCTATTTGCCTAAGGTAAATGCCGATGGTAGCCCGGCAAAATGGGCTGGTTTTGATAACCTTGATGTGCTGATCAACAACACGAACATGCACTCCAAGAGTGACCGCTTAATTAGTAATATTTATGCCGATGCTAATATTACTCCCGATCTGAAATTCCGAACCAGCTGGAGTGTTGATTATAACACTTATAACGAATATCAGTACTGGAACAGTTTAACCAATCTGGGGGCGGCTAACCATAACCTCGGTACCTCAAGTATCAGCACCAATTCTATCTGGACAAATGAACAAACGCTTACTTATAATAAAGTTTTTGCCGATAAACATACTTTTAGCGCGTTGGTAGGTAACACCCTGCAGGGTAACGTAAATTCACAAACCTTTGCGCAGGGTACTAATTTTCCTAATGATTCCTTTCAGCAAATAGCCTCGGCAGCTACCACAACCGCCTCATCTACAGAAAATAAGTATAACCTGTCATCTTTCTTTTCAAGGGTGACTTACAACTACGCCGGAAAATATTTTATTGAAGGTAATTTCCGGGCAGATGCTTCTTCAAAATTTGGTAAAGACCATCGTTGGGGATATTTTCCATCCGCAGGTGTGGCCTGGCAGGCTAAAGAAGAGGATTTCCTGAAGAATGTAACGTTTTTAAGCAACCTGAAAGTACGTGGTAGTATCGGCTTAACCGGAAACCAGAACGGCATCAGCAATTTTGCTTCAAGAGGTTTGTGGGGGGCTGGATACAACTACCAGGATAATCCCGGCACACAGCCTTACCAGTTGGCCAACCCGGATTTGAAATGGGAAACTACGCGGCAAATAAATCTGGGTGTTGACGCGGGCTTCTTTAATAACCGCCTCAACTTTGATTTTAACGTATATGATAAATATACTACTGGTTTGTTGCTTAACCTGCCTCTGCCTCAAAGCTCTGGATTTGCAACCATTACCAAAAATGCCGGCGAAATGAGTAACAAAGGTTTTGAGTTGGCTATTAATAGCACCAACATCAAAACAAAAGATTTTAGCTGGCAAACAAGTTTCAATATATCGCACAACGCCAACAAGATCGAGAAACTGCCTATCCCGATAGATGCTTCTTATGCCGCTATCCGCATGGTACAAGGTTACTCCATGAACTCCTTTTATGTATATAAACAGCTGTATGTTGATCCGCAAACAGGCAATGCCATTTACCAACATGCAGACGGTACCAGCGGGCCTACAGTAACCGCTGCCGATAAGGTAATTGACGGCAATGGCCTGCCCAAGTTTTTTGGTGGATTGAATAACACTTTCAATTATAAAGGCTTTGACCTGAGCGTATTTTTCAATTTTGAAACCGGCAACAAGGTATACAACAATAACGCCTATTTTTTAGAGGGCGGGGGAACCCGTGACGACAGGCGGGCTATGGATACCTACCAGCTTAAACGCTGGCAAAAGCCCGGCGATATTACTGATGTCCCCCGTTTAACAGCATTAGGATCAAACTACACTTTAAGTCCGGTTAGCCGCTTTATTGAAGATGGGTCTTTTTTACGATTGAGCAATGTTAACCTGGGTTATACGCTGCCAAAAGCTGTTGCCGAAAGGATAAAAGCATCATCGGTACGGGTTTATTTCAGTGGATCAAACCTCTGGTTATGGACAAAATACAAAGGACCAGATCCGGAGATCAACGTAACTGCCGATCCTAATGTACAGGGATATGATCTTGGTACGCCTCCTATACCACGCACGCTGCAAATTGGCGCTAACGTTACCTTTTAATTTTTAATCAAACACAATGAAAAGATTGATATACATACTTCCATTTTTTGTGGTGCTTTCGTCATGCAAAAAATTTCTCGACGTGCAACCACAGCAACAGGTTGATGAATCATTGGCCATAACTGATGCAGGCAGCGCCGGAACAGCGGTTAATGGCATGTACAACAGCCTGGGAAATGATAGTTATTATGGTTCCAACTTTCCGGCTATTTCTTATTTGTATGGTAGTGATGTGGTGTGGACAGGTTCGCAATCGGCTCCGCAGGAAATCTCGGCACATAAAACAACTGCTTTTAATAGCTACATAGGCAATGCCTGGGGCGCCATCTATAAAACCATATTATCTGCTAATTATATTCTGGAGCAGATTCCTAAGGTAACTGATCCGTTATTTACTACAGCTACCAAAAACCAATACCTTGGCGAAGCTTATGCCACAAGGGCGCTATCATATTTTGATCTGGCGCGGGGTTGGGGTGGTGTTCAACTTATCCTGACCCCCACACATACACCGGCAGATCATGCAGGTATTAAACGCAGCAGCCTTGCCGATACTTACGCGCAGGTTTTAAAAGACCTTGACGCAGCCGAGGGTTTGTTGCCCGCGACAACTAATCGGAATCGCTTTACGCAAAAAACGGTATGGGCGCTTAAATCGCGGTTTTATTTGTATAACAAGCAATGGGACCTGGCCGAGCAATATGCCAGCAAGATCATCAGCGACAACGGCAATTATAATTTACTTAAACCATACAGTGCTTTTTTTGCCAATAATGCCGTGGCTACACCGGAGTCTGTATTTGAAATAGCCTATAGCACTTCATTTAAAAATGGGCACAGCGTATGGTTTTTACCTCCCGCATTAGGTGGCCGGAGAGAGTGGGCGCCTTCAAATACATTAGTATCACTACTTAACAACCCTGCAATTGGCGGTGGTAGAAGTGCTTTAATTACACAGACTGTGCCACCGGGTAATTTATGGTATGGTAAACTATACTATCGCAACCCTATAGGTACCGACCCGGCATATATTATTCGTGTGGCCGAAGTGTACCTGATCAGATCAGAGGCGCGAGCTCAGCAAGGAAATCTTAGTGGTGCTTTGGAGGATCTGAATGCTGTGCGGGACAGGTCTGGTGTTGCGCCAACAACCGCTACTTCGCAGGCTGATATATTGCTGGCACTTGAAGCGGAAAGACAGGTTGAGTTTCCGTTTGAAACAGATCGTTGGTTTAACCTGGTGCGCACCAACCGTGTAGCTGCTGTATTAGGTATTACCGATCAAACAAAATATTTATTCCCGGTACCGGCAAGTGAGCTATTGGCCGATCCCGACCTTACACCTAACCCAGGATATTAATCATTAAATCAAAATCACATGAAAAAGATTATCAGTTTATTATTCGCACTTTTTGTATTGACCAATGTCAATGCATTTGCCCAAAATACCGCGAACCCGGTAGGGCCTGAAAAAGGCTCATTAGTAATCGTGGGCGGCGGTAATGTTGGCCCCGAGATATGGGCCAGATTTGTAGAGCTTGCAGGTGGCCCTAATGCCAACATCATTTATGTACCAACCGCCGGTGATGATTCTACCGTTGTAAAAAACGATAAAACCGTAAAAAAACTACAGGAACTGGGTGTTAAAAGTGTAACCACGCTGCATACCCGCGATCCGAAAGTGGCCAATACCGAAAAATTTGTTGAACCTATCCGTAATGCTACCGGGGTTTGGTTTGAAGGCGGCCGCCAATGGAAAATTGCGGATGCCTACCTGGGGACACTTACGCAAAAAGAGTTTAACGCGCTGCTTAACCGCGGGGGCGTAATTGGCGGTACATCTGCCGGGGCAACTATTCAAGGCTCATACCTTTTCCGTGGCGATACCAAAGGTAATACCGTATTGGTAGGTGATCATGTTCAGGGTCTGGATTTTATTCATAATGTGGCTATTGATCAGCATATTTTAAAACGCAACCGTCAGTTTGATCTGCTGAGTTTTATCAAAACCCGCCCGGATCTGTTGGGTATCGGTATAGATGAGAGCACAGCTATTGTGGTTCATCAAAATACTTTTGAGGTAATAGGGGTATCATATGTAGCTATTTATGATGCCAAAAACTTCGCCGGAACAGTTAAAAACCCGGCAGGTGATTCGGGCAATAACGGGCCATTTTTTTACCTGAAAAAAGGCGAAAAGTTTGATCTGCTGAACAGGAAAGCATTGTTGCCTGCTCCTCCATCAACCAAAACAGCAAGTAATTAATTCAAGGACTTAAAAAGCCGGGTGACTGAGTGGCTAAGTGCGGGTCTGCAAAACCCTTTACGGCAGTTCGAACCTGCCCCCGGCGTCATCAATCACCATAGCAAAACATTAAAACCATGAACGCATTAAAAGGATCATTATCAAATGATGAATGGAAAGGATATGAAAAATGGGCTTTTCGTATTTTTGCCATCTATTTCTTTATCCAATCCGTTCCGCTTGATTGGAAATTCTATCGTAACCTTTTTTCCATCAACTGGCTGCATTTGCGCTTCAGCGATATATTTTATATCAGCCGTTATACGCCGCAGCTATTTACCCAGGCTCCATCAACCGGATGGGGGATAAGCAACTATGCCGACTGGTTGGCAATTTGGGGTATAGCAATCATAGGTGCAGTAATTTGGGCCTATCGTGATAAAAATATAAAAAACTATGACCGGTTATATTACTGGATACGGGTTATTGTTCGTTATAGGTTAGCTATTGGTATTATAGCCTATGGCTTTATTAAATTTTTTCCGCTGCAATCACCATATCCTTCAATCAGTAATTTGAACACGCACTACGGCGAGTTTAGCCGTTGGAAATTATTTTCGCTAAGCCTCGGCATAGTGCCCAATTACGAAGCGTTTTTAGGCCTGGTAGAAATACTGGCTGGTTCATTATTGCTTTTTCGTAAAACATCTACCATAGGAGCATTAATGGTAGCGGTGTTCACGGGCAATGTATTTATGTCAAACCTGGCATATGAAGGTGGTGAAGCTCCTTATAGTTTGTATCTGATAATATTGGCTCTGTTTTTATTGACCTTTGATGCTATACGCTTGTTTGTACTGGTTGGTTTGGAAAGACCGGTACAACCCAACCGCTTTAAAATTATGTTTTCGGGAAAATGGCAGCGTAGCAGGCTGGTTTTAAAAACACTGTTCATCTTCTTTTTTGTGGTTTTATATGGATATAAAACTTGGTCGGCCTATCATCATGATGTATACCAATATCCGCAAACCTCGGGTTTAAAAGATGCTGCGGGATTGTATGATGTAAGCGAATTTAAGCGCAACAGCTCGGCATTGCCTTATTCGGCGACCGACACCAACCGCTGGAAAAATGTGGTGTTTGAAAAATGGGCTACACTCAGTATTGGCACCAATAAAGCTATAAAAATAGATTCGGCTGTTATCGAGGAGATCAATGATAAAGATGCTGACCGTAGTTATGAGGAAGCGGGATCTATTGGCAGGCAATACTATAGCTATCAGGTTGATGAGGTCAATCACCAACTGATCCTGCAAAATAAAAATCACAACTACCCTCATGATAAGCTGGTGTTGAACTATACCAGGCCTGATAATTCAAAACTGATACTATCTGGCGTTGATGGCCGGGATACGGTATATGCTGTTTTGAGCAAGATCAATAAAAAGTATTTGCTGGAAGAAGCCGCCAGCGGACGCAATAAGGCTATTAAACTTTGATAATCACTATTAAAAGAATTTATCATGTCAGCAGAAATTCATTCCGATATTATAAAAGCACAGCAAGCGTCCGACCGGGATCAACCTGCTGAAGCGGTTGCAAATGAGCAGGTGGTTAAAATATGGAAGCCATATCAAAAAGTACTATTTCGCATAGCATTTGTGTTTTTTGTGTTGATGAGCATCCCCATGACCGGCGAGTGGTATAAAAACATCGTAGGTATTAACTGGCTGCATCTGCACTATCGCGATCTGTATGATATCGCCCGTTTCCAGCCATCGCTGGTGAGGTTTCAAACCCCGGCGTACAATTTAATGGGCTATGCCGATTGGTTAGCTGTATTGGCGGTTGGAATTGCAGGTGGCTTAATATGGACGGCAATTGACCGCGGAAAAACTAAGAATTACCAAACGCTGTATTACTGGTTAAGAGTAATAGTAAGATACCGTGCCGGGATAGGTATCATTGGCTTTGGTTTTACTAAGTTATTCCCGGTGCAATTGCCATATCCGTCGTTAGGGTTATTAAACACTAATTTTGGCGATCTCACAGCTCAAAAAATTTACTGGTTATCGATAGGTATCGTTCCCTGGTACCAGGTATTTGCCGGTGTGGTTGAGGTGTTGGCCGGTGCGCTGTTATTTTTCAGGAAAACCACTTTGCTGGGCGCTATATTGCTGTTTGGCGCTTTGGGCGATATTACCTTCGTGAATTTCTCCTACGATGGTGGCGTGCATGTATACGCATCATACTTTGTGCTGTTCGCGGCGTTTCTGATTATTTATGATGTGCCTAAGTTGTACAATCTGCTTATACTGGAGCGATACACGGTATCGAATAACTTTTATCCGGTAATCTCTCAAAAATGGTTAAAATATACCCGTGTTATTTTAAAGGTAGCAACCATCTGGATTTTTCTGGTTGTGCTATTTTATATTCAGTATATCAATTTCAGGTATGACCCATACAAGCAGCCTGCAGCAAAAGGGGTAAAGGAGTTAAGGGGAAATTATAATGTAACTACCTTCAAGATCAATAATCAGGAGATACCGTATTCGCCGCTGGATTCTGTACGGTGGAGTGAGGCAACTTTTGAAAACTGGTCGACCTTAACCTTTAAAGTGAACAGACCTGTACCGCTTGATCTGTCGAACGGAGGCGGTTCGCCCATGCGCGATATTAACCGCACGTTTGAACTTACGGGTGTGGGCGGCGGCCAGCATGTATTTTATTACCAAGCCGATACGGTGAACCATGTACTTTATCTACAGGATAAATATGTAGCATCTAACCGTAGGGCAAAAGGAAAAGGCAAAGCCGGTGAGAAACCAAAAGCTAAGAGTGATAAAAAAGACTGGATACCTAAAGAAGCGCGAGCTCACATTCAGGATGAATATGCAGCTATTGACCCTATTGCTCGTTCAGCACGACGTGAAAGAGGTATCCCTGAAGAGTTGAAAGACAAACGCAAACGTAACCGCATGATACTGAGCTATAGTACTACAGACGGTAACCGCATTATTTTAACAGGCATTAACGAACGCAAGGATTCCATTTATGTAGTACTTGACAAAGTGAATAGGCAATATGCTTTAAAACATAGTAAATTGCAGGCAGGCAAGTATTAATGCCGCCAATTGATTAGCCACCAAAATCATATCTTATATAAATTATGTCATCTAAATTAACCTTACACGAAGATTGGGCCGTTGTTATCCTGGGTTCGCTGATCATTTTGCTTAGTATCGGCGGCCTGATATTATCAGTCCCGGTATTCAACTGGAGTAATTCCGAACAACTTTTTGCAAATGTTTTGAAGGCCGGTAACCTGGCCAGTATTGGTATCCAATTCCTGTTTGTTTTTGTAATTGCCGCTATTGGGGCTTTACTTATGGGTAAGCCACTGAAAAACTTTTTAGTAATGTTTCCGGTAGTTTATGTGCTTACTATTTTCGCGCTCATTATCGCCGGTAACAAACAAATAAAATATTACGGGTTAGAGGCCGTGATATTTAGTTTGGCGATAGGTCTTGTTATCGGCAACTTTTTTAAACTGCCCGATTGGTTTAAATCAGCCTTATCAACAGAGCTTTATGTAAAAATAGGTTTGGTGCTATTGGGTACCAGTGTTATTTTCTCGGATATACTAAAAGCAGGTTCGCTGGGCTTGATACAAGCCTTACTGGTAGTTACCTCCGTTTGGTACTTTGCCTTTTGGGTATGCAAAAAGCTCAAGGTTGATGATGAAATAGCTATGATGATATCAAGCGCGGTATCCATCTGCGGTGTATCCGCAGCAATAGCAACTGCTGGAGCTATCAAGGGCGACTCTAAAAAACTATCCTATGTAATATCAATGGTGCTGATTACCGCTGTACCCATGATGATATTTATGCCTATGATAGCTCATTATTTCCATTTTAAGGAAGAGGTAACAGGAGCTTGGCTTGGCGGTAGTATAGATACCACTGGTGCTGTAGTGGCCTCAGGATCATTAGTGGGCGATGTGGCTTTGAAGATAAGTACCATTGTTAAATTCTCGCAAAATGTACTTTTAGGACTGGCGGCCTTTGCCATCTCCATTTACTGGACATATACCAAGCACCCGGCCGGCAGTGATCCTGATAAAAAACCAACCCTGAAAGTGATCTGGGAGCGTTTCCCCAAATTTGTATTGGGTTTTATTGGCGCTTCGTTGTTGTTTTCCTTTTTTGTTTCGGCAGAAACAGGGGCCCATATCAAGGATAGCCTTAAAAATTTACAGGGCTTGTGGTTTGCATTAGCTTTCACCAGCATTGGATTGGAAACCAACTTTAAGGAGTTATTTGGTGAGAACAGCAAAAAGCCGTTGTACGCGTTTTTGATAGCTCAAACCTTTAATATTTTTATTACGCTGGCTATCGCCTTTATTTTATTCTGATCGAATTGATCTATGCTCAAGTCATTCAATATTGATAATAAGTACTTAGCCATTGTTTTAGGCGTGCTCATTATAATGGTACTTGGTGCATATAGTTATAACGGAGAAGCAGGGAAACCTGCTTCTTTTATAAATGCCGATACCACAGCATGGCCAGCCAGTTTTGGTTTCGGTAAGCCGGCATCACCACAGCAAATTGCCGCGCAGGATATTGATGTACGGCCCGATGGACTTGGTTTGCCTTTGGGATCAGGCACGGTTGCTCAGGGTAAAGCTATTTATGCTATGAAATGTGTTGCCTGCCACGGTTCAGCCGAAAAAGTTGTTGCAGGGGCTAAACTACCTGCCCCGGTTTTGGTAAGCGATAGCACATCTAAAGTAAAAGCTATAGGTAATTATTGGCCCTATGCCAGTACCGTGTTTGATTATATACGCCGGTCTATGCCTTATAATTTACCGGGGTCATTAACAGATAATGAAGTATATAGCTTAACTGCTTACTTGTTAAATAGCAATAAGATCATTAAACCTGATGCTGTGCTTAATGCACAAACGTTGCCACAGGTTATAATGCCCGCTCAGAAATTATTTATAACTGACGACAGGCGGGGAGGCCCGGAAGTACGCTGATATGGAAAAGACAGGAAAAGAAAATAACGACCATGAATCGTTTATTCATAAAAAAATAAGCCGCAGGCTATTGTTGGGTGGTGCCGCGACTACTGCCATTGTAGCCATGCAATCGTCGTTAGGGAAGTGGATACAGGTAGCGGCTCAGCAGCCGGTGATAAAATTAGACGATCCAACCAAAAAAATAGGGCCGGGGCCCAGTGGGGTTGGTAAACGATCTCCTTTTGAACAGCCACTGCGCATTAAATCAGACACTTCATCGCGTACACCGTTGCAGGATCTGTACAGTTCGCTCACACCATCAGATTTGCATTATGAACGGCATCATGCAGGAGTTCCGTTAATTAGCCCGGATAAATACGAGTTGCTGATACATGGCATGGTTGATAAACCAATGGTATTTACCCTGGCCGATCTAAAAAGGTTTCCATCGGTAACGCGTACCTGTTTTTTGGAATGTTCCGGTAATTTCCGGTCGGGTAAAGAAAACATGACACCGCAGGAGATATGCGGGTTAACCAGTCAGAGTGAGTGGACGGGAGTAATGTTGTCAACGCTGTTCAGGGAAATAGGGGTTCAACCCAAAGCCACCTGGTTTTTGGCCGAAGGTTCAGATGCCGCGGTAATGACCCGAAGTATACCGGTTAAAAAAGGCTTTGATGATGCCATGATCGTGTATGCTCAAAATGGGGAAGCAATCCGCCCGGAGCAGGGCTATCCTGCCCGGTTACTTTTGCCTGGCTGGGAAGGGAATACCTGCGTGAAATGGATCCGCAGAATTGAACTGGCCGATGAACCTTTTATGACACGTGAGGAAACATCCAAATATACTTACCCGGTAAAGGACAGGATACGGCAGTTTAGTTTTGAAATGGATGCACGATCTATCATTACCTATCCGGCATATCCAGGGCATTTAGAAAGGGGATGGGTAGAGATCAGAGGTATTGCCTGGACTGGCCGGGGGAAGATTGTAAGGGTTGAGGTTAGTACTGATGCCGGTGAAACATGGAACGTAGCCCGTTTGCAGGAGCCTGTGTTAGATAAAGCCCATACTTATTTCCGGTACTTATGGCAATGGACTGGTGGTGAAACTGAGATCATGAGCCGGGCCATTGATGAAACAAATTATATACAACCCACGCTACGCCAATTGGTTGATGCCCGCGGAGCTGATATAGGAGGCTATCATATGAACCCCATCACCGCATGGCAAATAAAACAGGATGGGAGGGTTTTATTTAAACCAGAAAGCTGGAAATAAAATTCAAAATTACAATTAGAATATATAAATGACCTTTTGGTCAGTTAAATTTGTTTGGTATTATTACTATGATATGAAACATTTTAAAACTTTGACAGAAATGCATCGGGCTAACGGGTTTCCGCTTCCGGAAAACCCCATGATCAATCTGATACATTGCAAGGGTACTTGCAGCATTACCGAAAGGGAATTTACTTCAGATTTCTTCATGATCGGTTTTAAAAAGTTAAAATCTGGTGTAATGATGTACGGGCGTACCAAATATGACCATGACCACGGCTCCATGTCGTTTATTAAACCCAGGCAGGTTATTCAAATGCAAAACCTGGAGTTTGAAGAAGATGGTTTTATGATATTGATTCATGAAGATTTTTTAATTGGCCATAACCTGCATTCGGATATTAAAAAATATGGCTATTTTGATTATGAGGCAAATGAAGCGCTGCATCTTTCACCCCGGGAAGAAGAGATTGTTTGGGAGCTGTTCCGCAAAATAGACCTGGAAATATATAATAACCAGGATGAGTACAGCCGTGAAATTATATTAGCTCATATAGATTCCATATTAAAATACGCGCAGCGTTTTTATAAAAGGCAGTTCATCAACAGGCAGCAAGTATCCGGCAAAACAGTCTCCAAATTTGATTCGGCATTAAAAGAATATTTTAAAAATGGCAGCCTGCATACCAATGGTTTGCCATCGGTACAGCTTCTGGCCAACCAATTGAATATTTCTCCGCGCTATCTAAGCGATCTGCTTAAACAGGAATCGGGCAAAACCGCTTTGGAGCTTATTCATATATATACGATATCAGAAGCAAAGAATTTGCTGAAAGTGGCCGATCAGTCAGTAGCCGAAATTGCTTATACGCTGGGGTTTGAAAACCCTCCCTATTTTTCCCGCCTTTTTAAAAAAGAAGTGGGTGTCAGCCCGAATCAGTTTAAAAAACAGATGGTGAATTAGATTTTACAGAAACCGATGTAAACATAAGATCGGTGAAATTTATTGATGTTTTTTAGAAACTATTTGACTTTGAAGTTATTGTGAGTTTAAGGTTATTTATGTATGAAAACAGATAGATAATTGCTTGGTCATCTAAAAGTCAGCAATATATTAGCACTTATATAATTCATTAAAACTTCATATTCGCTCATGAATTTACGATCCTCAATTATTCTTTGTGATCGTAATTTATGTTGTCCGTGCGTGGTGAAAAGGAGCTTTTACACAATTTGAAACAAGGCAGGCATGCTGCTTTTAATACAATTTATGATTTATACAGTAAGCAATTGTATACTTACCTGTTGCATAAACTAACAGACCCCGATTTGTGCAGTGATGTATTGCAGGATCTCTTTACAAGTTTATGGGAAAAGCGAGCGGCAATAGAAATAGATACTTCTTTGAAGGCTTACCTGTATCAATCTGCACGGTATAAGATATTTGACGTATATCGTAATCATAAAAAGTTTCAAAAGTACCTTACAGAACTCGCCGGTTATATGGATGCCGATTATTCATTAATGGGGGATACTCTTGATCATCGGAAAAAACTGGCCGAAACGATGGAGAGTATTAATAAAATGCCGGGAAGGATGAAGGAAATTTTTATCCTGAACAAAATTGATCAGCAACCTATTCAGGATATAGCTACCCGTTTAAATATATCCAAGCAAACAGTTAAAAATCAGTTGGGTAAGGCCTTGCATGCCCTCCGGATAAATTATTCGGGCTTAGATACGCTTGTTCTGGTTTTTTTAGCCTTATTACTAAAAAAATAATTTTTTTAAATTTTGGATGGTACTTTTTTGATAGTTCGCCGACTACCTATCAAAACCACCCAATTTGGATAACCGCGAATTAAAGAAACTGCTGCTTAAATACCAGCAGGGTACTACATCTCAACATGAAAATGATGCCCTGGAGCAATGGCTCGACCGTGTAAAAAACACAGATAAGGCACATTTTGATAATGAGTTGATTGAGCAGCAGTTAACCAAAACAAAAGCTAAAATTGATGCGCGCATCAATCGTCCGGTTACTTTTTATCGTCATTTAATAATCAAGCTTGCAGCTGCCGCCGCAATATTATTATTTTCAGTGTTCGCTGCTGTTTTTTTACTATCAAAACGACATAACGCTAATGAAAAACTGGCAGTACAACCACCTGTTGAGCACCAAATAAGTAAAGGATGGGTTTTTTGGAAAACGGCAAAAGGTACAAGGCAAACCATTAAATTAGCTGATGGCAGCGTTATTGTCCTTAACGCGTCGAGCAGGTTACATTATCCCCAAAAGTTTACAGGTCATAAGCGGCCTGTTTATTTAGATGAGGGCGAAGCCCTTTTTACAGTAGCCAAAGATAAAGAAAGTCCCTTTACAGTTTATACAGCTAAGTTTGCTACTACCGCCTTAGGCACGGCATTCAATATCCGTAGTTATCAAAAAGAAAGCAAGGTATCCATATCGCTTATTCACGGTAAAATAGCGGTGCAGGATATGCACGCATCAAAAAAGGTGCAAGCTATCAGGATCTTGTTACCACACCAGCAGTTAGTGGCCGATCTGCATAGCATCAAAAGTACCAGTTTTAATGATGAGACAGCTGTAACCGGCTGGGTTAATGGCTTATTGTCGTTCAAAGATGCCTCTATGGCCGAAGTATTTAATGGCATCGAAAACCGCTTCGGGGTATCTATCATTAACCACAGCAAACATACTGATTGGAGCTACACAGGGATATTTAAAACAGAGCCCCTTGAGGAGGTATTGCAAACTATTTGCCTTACCGAAAATATTAATTACAGCATCACCAATAATGAGATCACCATATACTAATTATATAAACAAATAATGAAACCAACACTACATTTTCTAAAAATCTGCAGTATGGCCGCTTTGCTCGTTGCACCAACGGGTATTATAGCGCAGCCTGTAAAATCTGCAACCGCTACTCAGCAGGATATTACACTGAGTATGAACGTAAACAACCAACCGGTTGAAACCGTATTGGCAAGCCTGGGCCGTAAGGCGGGCTTAAATATATATTTTGACAGAAATGAGCTTAACAGCGATAAACTTGTATCTATCAAATGTACAAACCTTTCAATTAAAGATATATTGACAGATATCTCTGATCAAACTGGTTTGAATTTTTCAGTTGTAAGCAATAAACTGATTGTTTCCAAAACAGAAACGGACGTAGCAATAGCAAAAATCAGCGGTATTGTTAAAGATAATACCGGCGAAACACTGGTTGGTGTGAGCGTACATATTAAAGGTACCACTACCGGTGGCCAGACAGATGCTACCGGTAAGTTTTCCATTGATGCCAAACCCGGTGATGTTTTGGTATTTACTTATATAGGCTATACCACCCAGGAAATAACGGTTGGCAACACGCCTGTAATTAATGTTACTTTAGCCAGCGATTCTAAAAATTTACAAGAGGTTGTAGTAACGGCACTCGGTATTAAACGTGAGTCAAAATCGTTGACCTATGGTGTACAAACCGTTAGCGGGGCTCAGTTGACCAACGTACCTGATGCCAGCTTGGTTAACAGCCTTTCGGGTAAAGTAGCGGGTGCGCAGATCACCCGTAGCTCGTCGGGCGTGGGTGGTTCAACTAAAGTTGTTTTGCGTGGTAACAAATCTATCAATGGCGATAACAACGCGTTATATGTTATTGATGGTATCCCGATGCCGCGCAACGTAAGCGCTCAGTTACCTAACGTGTTTGGTGGTCAGGATAGAGGTGATGCTATCGAAAACCTTAACCCGGACGATGTAGAAAGTATCAGCGTACTGCCGGGCTCTGCATCAGCAGCTTTATATGGTAGCCAGGGTGCCAATGGTGTTATCCTGATAACAACCAAAAAAGGTTTGGCCGGTAAAACAACCATCAATTTTTCGTCAAACACAACTTTCGACAAACCTTTCGAACTGCCTAAGTTTCAAAATACCTATGGTGAAACCACAGTAGACCAAAGCGGCAACCCGGTAACATTCTCTCCGCAAAGCTGGGGAGCTAAGTTATCATCGCCAAGTACTTTTGATCCAAGCTCGTTTTACAATACCGGTAAAACCTATATCAACTCCTTATCGGTACAAACAGGAACACAGGCCAATCAAACCTACTTCTCATTTCAAAGCACCAATTCATCAGGTGTTATACCTAACAACGATCTGAATAAATACAATTTCAGCGTGCGTAACTCAAGCCAGTTTTTAAATAATAAATTAACGCTTGATGTATCTGCCAACTACATATCGCAAAATGTAAATAACAGGCCATTTCAGGGATTTTATTATAATCCGCTGGTGTCATTATATACTTTTCCAAGAGGGGTAGATTTTAGCCAGTACAAAAATAACTTTGAGGTTTATGACCCGGTAAGGAATTTAAAAACGCAGAACTGGCCATATGCAGAAAGCGACATGGCTACCCAAAACCCTTATTGGATAGTTAACCGTAACAACAACCAGGATCGTTTAAACCGTATATTGGGTACTGTTAGCTTAAAATATACCATTAATGATTGGATCAACGTACAGGGCCGTATCAAGGTTGACCGTACCAACGAAACTTATGAAGCCGAGCGTTACGCATCAACCATTGGTGTATTGGCAGGTGATAAAGGTGGTTACCAATACAACCCATCAAACGTAACACAAACTTATGGGGATGTTATTGTTAACATTAATAAAGCCTTATCAAAAAAGTTCACTCTTACAGCTAACGTAGGTGCAAGCATTCAAAACAACCAAACCCAGGGATCAAATATTGATGGTTACCTGTTAAATTTCGCTAACGTATTTTCGATATCAAATATTGATTACAGCAGGTTTTTCCCTACTCAATACGCAGATCGTCAGCAAACACAATCAGTTTTTGGTACAGCAAGTTTAGGATATGATGGTATGGTTTATTTGGATGTTACCGGCAGAAATGACTGGGATTCAAGCCTGGCCTTTACATCACAAAACCATTTCTTCTATCCTGCAGTTGGTTTAAACGTAGTGTTAACTAAACTGTTTAAATTACCGGAGGCCGTAACGTTTGCCAAATTAAGGGCTAACTTAACTAATGTAGGCAGCGGCGCCAGTGCAATTCCTTATGCAACAAACCCAACTTACCCGGTTAACAACGGTACTACTAATGCTATTGGCGCGGCTCCTTTCACCAACTTACAGCCTCAAAAAACCAGATCATATGAAATTGGTTTAGATAGCCGTTTTTTAGATGATAATTTGAGCTTAACTGTAAACGTATACAAATCATTCAGTAAAAACCAGATCTATACCATTGCGGTAAGCCCTACAACCGGTTTCAGCAGCTACTACTTTAATGGTGGTAATTTAATGAATAAGGGTATAGAAGCAAACTTAGGTTATAATGCCAAATTCGGTAGCTTTAACTGGAAACCAAGCATTAACTTTTCTTTAAACAGAAACAAGATACTTGATGTATTAGAATACAAAGATCCGGCTACAGGTCAGCAAACCAGCCTGCCATACGTAAACCTTTCAACCGATGTGTTTAATTTACGTGTTCAAAAAGGTGGTTCATTTGGCGATATGTATGCTAACGCGGCAGAAAAAGACGCTAACGGTAACTACATAACCGATGCTAACGGATTACCTGTACGCTCAAGCGATTTTACTAAAATAGGTAACTACAACCCAAGTTTCCTTGCCGGTTTTCAAAATGAGTTTAACTATAAAAACTTTCATTTAAGCTTTTTAGTTGATGGTAGGTTTGGCGGCCAGGTAGTATCACTTACCCAGGCTGTGCTTGACCAGTATGGCGTTTCTGCAGCATCAGGTAAGGCTCGTGACAATGGTGGTGTAGTGGTTAATGGTAAAAAAGTTGATGCCCAGGCTTATTACTCAACAGTAGGCGGTCGTAACGCTATCGCGTCTGAATATGTATACAGCGCAACTAATATCCGCTTACGCGAATTGGTTTTTGGTTACACACTTCCCGGAACGTTTTTGAATAACAAAGTAAAAAATGTTGGATTATCTGTAATTGCCAGAAACCTTTGGATGATCAAAGATAACGCGCCGTTTGATCCGGATGTTGCTTTGTCAACCACCAACGGATTACAGGGCCTTGATGTGTTTAACCTGCCTTCATTAAGAAGCATTGGTTTCAAAGTAAGTGCTCAGTTCTAATTCATTTATCATCCAAATTGACAACAAACATGAAATTAAGATATAACAATATAAAGCTTTGGCTGGGTTTAAGCCTTAGTGGTTTGGCTTTGGTACTGAGCCAGACATCTTGTACCAAAAATTTTGAAAAGTACAATACCAATAAATATAATGCTACAGACTCCTTGCTGAATATTGATGGAGAGGGCATTGGTACATTTATGATACCTATGCAGCTGGCTATTTTCAGCACAACAAACTATCTGTATCAATTGCAGGAAAACTTAAATGGTGATGTTTTCTCGGGCTTTATGATGTCTGGCGATCCGTTTAACGGCGGGGTAAATAATACTAACTATGGGTTGGTGCCGTCATGGAATACAGGCCCGTTCAATGTTGGTTTTCAGAGTATCATG
>NZ_JBCECK010000002.1:0-101160 GCF_039207105.1 Mucilaginibacter sp. | reverse complement strand
CAGGTATCAAGAAGGGCACCTGCAAAATACCCTGATTTTTATGCTATAGCTAATATTTTAAAGGTAGAAGGTATGCACAGGGTTACCGATATTTATGGCCCTATGCCGTACAGTCAGTTTGGTAAAGGTGGTTTTGCAACGCCTTATGATAGCCAGGAAACTATTTATAAAACCTTTTTTACCCAGTTAGACAGCTCTATTACGGCTTTAAAACAGTATGTTAAGGCTAATCCTAATGTTACCCGTGTTAAACCTTATGATTTGGTTTATAACGGTAACTACCTGCAGTGGATCAAGTTTGCCAATTCATTAAAACTGCGTTTGGCTATCCGTATTTCTATGGTTAATCCTGCTTTGGCCAAAACAGAAGGTGAAGCCGCTATTAATGATCCCGACGGTTTAATAGCCACCAATGATGATAACGCTTTTGTGCATATTTCAAACGGGGTATCGTTCACTAACTCGCTTTGGTCAATCACTTATGAATATAAGGATATCAACATGGGTGCACCAATGGAGTCCTACTTAAAAGGCTTTAAAGATCCGCGCATTGCATCTTATTTTGTACCTGATGCTACCGGTAACTATCATGGCATACGCAATGGTGTAAGTATCAGTTCTGCTCAGCAATATGCGGGTGCAAGTTTGCTTAATTTTGGCAACACCAACGCGGCTACACCAATTCAATTAATGGCAGCATCAGAAGTAGCATTCTTACGTGCAGAAGCAGCTTTAAGGGGATGGAATGCAGGTGGTTCTGCCATGCAGTTTTATAACCAGGGTATAACCTTATCATTCCAGCATAACAACGTGCCTTTGGGTAATTACCTGGAAGATGCAACCAGTACAGAAGCGCCGTTTAAAGATCTGGTAAGTACCGTTAATGATGTGCCAGCCGGTTCGCCATATTTAAGTAAAACAACTATTAAATGGGACGATGGCGCTACTTATCAGCAAAAGCTGGAACGTATCATCACCCAGAAATGGTTAGGCTTATGGCCTGATGGTGCCGAGGCCTGGGCTGAGTTCAGAAGAACGAATTATCCTGTTTTGATGCCTGTAGTGGTAAATAATAGCCAGGGTACTATCAGTACAACAGGCTTTATCCGCAGGTTACCTTTTTCACAGGATGAGTATAACAGCAACGCTGCGGAAGTTCAAAAAGCAGTTGCCCTGTTAGGAGGCCCCGATAATGGCGGAACCCGCTTATGGTGGGATCTGGCAGTGAAAAACTAAGGTAAGGAATATTACATATTAAAAAAGGAGTACGGTTACCGTGCTCCTTTTTTGTTTATAGTGATTGAATTGGGGGCTTGATAAATCAATTTAAAATTTTGCCAGTTGCTGTATCGCTTCTTCTCGTGTTTTGCCTTCCAGGTACATGATAAACTCAATAGGGCCACCATCTTTACCGCAGCCAAAGCATTTAAAAATATTCTTTTCGGGCGATAGCATAAATGATGTACCCTGGTCGGCATGGAACGGGCAGCGACCTTTTAGGTTTCTGCGGCTTTCTACCAGTAAAATATATTTAGAGGCGATCTTAAGCAGATCAGCTCCGTTTAGGGAATACGTTTGATCAGTTGGCATAAAATAATAAACCTGTTTTAGAGGTCGCAAAAATACATTTTCAGCCATTTCACTCCATGCAGAAATTAAGAATTGTTGAAAAATATAAATGGCTTACAGATCGTGAGATCCATAAGCCATTCAAGTGCATCGTTATATTTTATTGCTTACCAGCCTATTCCATAATCTTCGCCGTGATTGCTTGATCCGCCCTGAAAACTTCCGTGCTTCCAGTCAAAATAAATGGCATTGATAGGCCCGCTCGTTCTGTCCTCAAAACTTAGTTTATAACCCATTTTTTTGAGCTCATCGCGTACAGGCTCTTTGGTATTACTGTTTAACAATATCTGGCCGGGCTTAGGTTCACGGTCGGCGGTTTTTGTGCCACCTAATGAAAGCCATAGCTGGTTGGTATTAAAATTTGGAGCTTCTGTAGCTTTTTGCACGGTCATGTCAAATTCGGCAACGTTTAAAAAGAATTGTATCAGGTTTTGATCCTGCGTATCACCACCCTGTACCGCTGCAGATAAAAATGGTTTCCCATCCTTTAAAAACAGGGAAGGAGAAAGTGTTACCCTCGGCCTTTTACCCGGTGCTACAACATTGAAAGGGTTTATAGCCGAATCAAGTACGAAGCTTTGCATACGTTGGCTCATACCTATGCCGGTATTGCCGGCAATGCAGGCCGGTAGCCAGCCGCCGCTTGGCGTAACGGAAACCACCCAGCCGTCTTTATCAGCAGCTTCAATAGAGGTGGTCCCTCTCCATAGCCGGTCATGATACAGATCTGCGGGTGTGTTCACTTTACCCAAATCATGTTTAGGAGCAAAATTTCTTTTGGTTGTATCCATTTCAAACCCTCTGTCTTTTAAAAGTTTGATGTAAGGGTTTTGCTTTCCCTCAAACGGATAGGGGTCACCAGGGCCAATATGCTGATCGTTTTCATTATATTGAATAAGCGCGGCACGTTGTTTGGCATAAGCTTTACTTAACAGGCCTTTAATAGGCTCACTGGGATTGGCATATGGGTCGCCATAATAAAAATCACGGTCGGCAAAAGAAAGGTTCATAGCCTGGTAAAGTGTATGGATATACTTTGCGCTGTTATATCCCATTGCTTTAAGGTCAAAGTTTTCCAGTATGTTTAAAGCCTGCAGCATTACAGGGCCTTGTGTCCATTGCTGTAATTTGTATACATCAATACCTTTATAATTTATAGTTAGGGGTGCTTCTTCAATAGGTTTCCATTTGGCAAGGTCCTGCATGGTAATCAGGCCGCCTTGTTCCTGGCAGCCGCGAACAAATTCTTTGGCAATTTCGCCTTTGTAAAAACAATCATAAGCGGCCATCAGCGCATCCTGACGACTTTTACCTTTTTTTAGCGCGGCCTTCTCCGCATCTACCATTTTGGTAAGTGTTTGCAACAGATCTTTCTGCACAAAAATCTCGCCTGGCTCAGGTGCTTCACGTTGTTCGCCCAGGTGGGTAAGGAATATTTTTTTGCTGTATGGCCATTGTTTCAGCATGGTTTTATCGCGCTCAATGGTGTTAGCGGCCTGTGCTTCTATGGCATAGCCTGCGGCCATATGCATGGCTGGTGCCAATACCTGGCCTAAACTCATGGTGCCGTAATGCACCAACATGTAAATTAAGCCACCCGGTGTGCCCGGTGTGGTTGCGGCCAGCGGCCCGTACTCTGGTGGAAAATTATAACCCTTGCTTTTAAAAAATGCAACGGTAGCACCAGTAGGCGCTACGCCCATAGCGTTAATGGCAATAACCTTGTGAGTTTTAGGATTGTAGATGAGTGCCTGTGTTTCGCCTCCCCAGCTTAAGGTATCCCACATGGTACAGGTGGCGGCAAGCATGGCACAGGCCGCGTCAACCGCGTTACCACCCTGCTGAAATATCATTGCGCCCGCAGTAGCAGCCATCGGTTTGCCGGTAACAGCCATCCAGCTACTGCCATATAACATAGGCTTTTGCGTTTGTTGTGCCGGTGCGGTTAACCCAAATACTAATAGAAAAAACAATGCATATAAGTGCTTCATAAACACTAATGTAATAAAATTGAAACAGGAATGTTGTAAAATAAGTGTTACCGGTTTGTACTATAAAAAACAAATAACAATAGTGTTTATAACTGAAATAATAAGATATTTATAGTTGAATTGTAAACCAAACAGTAAGAGTTATTAATGGTTACACCCTATATAAATCATTGCTTATGAACTGGCCCGAACTTAAATATCAAGACCTGAAAGATACACTGACTACTGTACACCTGTGGACTCAAATTGTAGGCAAGATCAGGCTGGTGAAAATGCCCTGGTTAAACCACTCCTGGCATGTTACACTTTATGTTTCGCCTACGGGATTAACAACCGGGAGCATTCCATATGAGAATGGTTTGTTCCAGATTGATTTTGATTTTATAGCCCATCAGCTAATCATTACTTCAAGTACTGCACCCAGGCAGCAGATTACGCTTACTCAACGTTCGGTTGCCAGTTTTTATCAGGAACTGCTTGAAAAGCTGGCTCTGATGAATATTGATGCTGAAATTTATGCCAAACCAAATGAAATACCGGTAGCCATCCCATTTGCTGAGGACGAAACACATTTTGTTTATCAGCCGGAACAAATTAACCTGTTCTGGCAGGCATTAGTAAAGGCCGAAGCTGTTTTTACACAATTCAGAGCCAGGTTTAATGGCAAATGTAGTCCGGTACATTTTTTCTGGGGAGGTTTTGATCTGGCCGTGACCCGTTTTTCGGGCAGGGAAGCGCCTAAACATCCGGGAGGAGCACCGAACATGTCGTTAGAAGTAATGCAGGAAGCTTATTCGCACGAGGTAAGCAGCTGTGGTTTTTGGCCGGGTAGTGATAGTTTTCCTCATCCGTCGTTTTACTCTTATTGTTATCCCACTCCTGATAATTTTAAAGATCAGCCGGTAATGCCGCAACAGGCTCAATATAGTGAGGCGATGGGCGAGTTCATCCTCACTTATGAAGATGTACGCAACGCGCCCAACCCGGAGGATTTTTTGATGCAATTTTTACAATCTACATATGACGCGGCCGCTAATACGGGGAAATGGCACCGTGAAGCATTGGAGTGTGATCTGTCTGGCTTTGAACCGCAATAGTTTGATGTCATGGTAGAAGTTGTTGTAGCAGATCATATTTGCATGTTAGGCGAGGGGCCGGTGTGGGACGATGAGCACCAGTCTATTTGCTGGATAGATATTTTGAAGGGGCAGATACACGAGTTTAGGGTGAGAGATTCCTCGTTAAAAACGATCAATATTAATCAATTAATTGGTTCCATCGCTATTCGTGAGGACGATCATTTTTTGGCTGGTTTAAAAAGTGGATTAGGTACTATAAACAGAGATACCGGCGAAATAAATATATTTTCCTCGCCCGAATCCCATTTAGCAGAAAATCGGTTTAATGATGGTAAGTGTGATCCGGCAGGCCGGTTTTGGGTGGGCAGCATGTCGCATCTGGAAAAACCAGATGAAGGCAGCGTTTATGTTTTGGAGGCTGATCAATCAGTCACCCAAAAGATCACTAATACAACCATATCAAATGGTATGGCCTGGAGCCCGGATGAGCAAACTTTTTATTTTATAGATACACCTACAAGCCAGGTAATGGCTTACGATTATGATAAGAAAAGCGGTGAAATAACTAATCCCGAATCAGTTATCACGATACCGTTGGAGGACGGCTATCCCGATGGAATGACCATAGATGAAGAAGGGATGCTTTGGATAGCTCATTGGAACGGTTGGCAGGTATCACGCTGGAACCCCAAAACCGGCGAAAAACTCTTGAAAATTCCATTGCCCGTAGCCAATGTAACTTCCTGCACTTTTGGAGGTGAGGAGTTGAATGACTTATACATTACTACCGCGCGAAAAGATATTCCGGAAGCTGAATTGCTTAAACAACCATTAGCCGGGGCTCTATTTGTATGGAGAAATTGCGGTTATAAAGGTATTCCTATGGTTAAGTATAAAAATTAAGCATTTAACCCACCATAACTTAATGGGTAATTATTATTATTTTATTGAAATGAAATAATTATTTTCTATTGGTTAAGATTTAATTATTATTTTAGTATCGGTTTCTATTTAATATCTACATAGAAATTGAACCAAACCTTATCATGATGACCATCTTTTCAAGTGGCCTGCCCCAGGCTATTTATGGATATTGTTTGATATGGTTATAGGTTTTAATAAATACTATAATAATCAATTAATCATCTATATACCATAAAAAATGAATAGCAACACAAATCTTAGAGACATCAGCCTAAATACGTCTTATCAGGACGGATTAGACCTTGATGTAGCCATTATTGGCGCGGGTGTATCTGGCCTTTATTCGGCCTACAGGTTCAAGACCGATACCAGTGGCAAAGCTCCCAAGCAGGTGCAAATATTTGAAATGAGCGACCGTATTGCCGGCAGGTTGGAATCGGTAGTTTTGCCTGGAATGGTTATTACCGGCGAACTTGGCGGTATGCGCTATTTGGATTCGCAACAAATAGTTACCAAATTGATTGAAGATGTTTTCGCTGCCGATCTGCAGCATGTTGATTTTCCAATGGGAGATCCAGCCGATCTGCTGCTGTATCTGCGCAAACAATGTTTTCATGCCGATGCCTGGGATAAAGCCCAAAAACACGGAAAAAAACTCGAAACCCGTTACTACCTGAATGACGACGACGAAGGCTTTAGCGCCGATCAGTTATTTAACAAAGTAATATATGATGTACTGGTTGCCGATCCTTGGTTTAGGTCAAAATATCATGGTAAGGTATCTAATCCTTCTAAATATAACTATGTATTTAAACTAACCAGCGAGAATTGGGACGACATTAAACCCAACCTTACCTATTGCTTCAGCGGGCCGTATGAAGGTTTGAAAGTTAACGATCTTGGTTTCTGGAACCTAGTTAAAGATCAGGTATCTGAAGAAGGATATACATTTTTAGATGTAGCCGGAGGTTATTATTCCAACACTATTAACTGGAACGCGGCAGAAGCTTTCCCGTATATGGTGGGCGACTTTTCAAGCGCTACGGTTACTTACAAAACCATTGATGGCGGTTATGACCTGATAGCTTATGCGCTGGCTTATCATTACCTGAAATTTGATAATGCCGCTATATGGTCAGAAAACCAACTGCTTACCATCAATAAAGCAGACAGTGGTCGAAAATATCAGCTGGTGTTTTTAAATAAGGCAACCAATACGCAATGGAATGTATATGCTGATCAGGTGATACTAGGTATGCCAAGGCGCTCATTGGAACTGCTTGATCAGGATGGCTTTCTGTTCAAGACCAAAGATTTACAATATTATATGGAATCGGTAATTATGGAACCTTCATTTAAATTACTGATGGGTTTTGAAGAGCCGTGGTGGAAAGAGTTATTGAATGCTACATCCGGTCATTCCATTACTGATTTACCTATGCGCCAATGCTATTACTTTGGTACCGATCCTAATGATTCACACTCTATGTTTTTGGCCAGCTACAATGATATGCAAACCGTAACCTTCTGGAAAGCGCTGGATGACAATCACCCGGAAAGGTTTGAACCCAAAGCAACCCGTTTCATGAGTCTTGCCGCAATTCAGGATATTAAAAACAAAGCATCTAAAGTGATGATAGCCGAGGCCATGAACCAGGTAAGGGAACTGCATGGTGATCAGAGCATCCCAGACCCGTATGTTGCTTTATATAAAGATTGGGCCGATGATCCGTTTGGCGGAGGTTACCATGCCTGGAAAGCTGCATATGATGTAAAGGCAACTATGGAATTTATGCGTAAACCTAATCCGGATGAAAATATTTACATCTGCGGCGAAGCTTATTCAGATCAGCAAGGCTGGGTTGAGGGCGCGTTTTGCGTAGCAGAAAAAATGCTGCAGAAATATTTTGAAATGGAGCGCCCGGTGTGGTTGCCTGTTGATTATTATTTAGGATGGTAAACAATATTCAAATAGCTGAAATATGAAAACAAAATATGATGTTATAGTTATCGGCGGCGGATCAATTGGTTTAGCTACCGCGAATGAATTGGGTAAAAGAAAGGCATCAACACTGGTGCTTGAAAAATATAGATTTTTGAACCAGGACGGTAGTTCGGCAGGCTACTCGCGCCAGTTCCGTATTCCTTATCCTGAGGAATACATGGTAAAGATGGCTGTAGAAGCTTTACCTTATTGGAAGGAATTAGAAGCCGAAACAGGAGAGAAGCTTTTAGATACCGTTGGTACCCTTTGGTTTGGTGACCCTTCTGTACATTCAACCGAAGGTAACATAGGCGAGGCCGAAAAATCACTGCAAAAACAGAAGGTAAAATACACAGCTCTTTCTGCGGCTGAAGTAGAAAAACAGTATCATTTTAAAAACCTGCCGGTAACCTATAAAGGGCTTTTTCAGCCTGATGGTGCAATTATTGATCTGGCGCTTACCCTGAAAACACTGTTAAGCTTAAACAAAAAGCATGAATCGGTAACCTTACAGGAAAACTCGCCGGTTACAGATATTCAGTATAAGGATAAAGTGTTCTATATCACCACACCTCATGGTAAGTATGAAGCCGAAAAACTGGTACTTACGCCCGGCCCTTATATTAACGACGTACTAAACCTGCTCGGTTTTGATATTAACGTTACCTATTGGGAAATGTCATCAGCTTATTTCAAAAAATTGAAACCTGAGATCCAGTATCCAACCTGGTTTGTTTTTCAGAACCCTAAGGGCGATAACGGTAACCAATTTTATGGCTTTCCCGGGGTTGACTGGGATTACCCCGGTTACATACGTGTAGCTCCGGATTTCGTGATCAAACCACTTACAGATCCTAACCAGCGTACAGGTAAGCCAAATCCGCAGGAGCTGGCCTTTACAGCTGAATGGGTTAAAAAATATATGGAAGGGCTATCACCCGAACCTGAGTTTACCTCAACCTGCCTAATTGCTTTGAGTAACATTAAGGATAAGGAATTGGTACTTGACTTTGCGCCGGACAATGTAGAAGGGTACGAGAATATCGTGATCTACGGAACTGGCTGGGCAGCCAAGTTTATTCCTTTGCTGGGCAAAATTATGTCGCAACTTACATTGGATGGTTCAACTCCTTATGATATTGCACCATTTCAGTTGGGTTATAAATATTTCAACGCTATTGTACAGCAATAATTAGCCTTATTAAACGAACAAGCCGGTGTAAATACTCCGGCTTGTTCGTTTTAATTATTTAAGAGTTACCTTAATGATATTTTGAATATCAGGTAGCGTAGTAAATGCATTCGGGTTTGGAACTGCATTAATGGGCTTGCTCTCCTGTAAAGGTGTACCAGCCAGGTTAAACTGGGTAATACCAGCACCCGGGAACTGGTCAATAGCTGTACCGTCATCAAATAGTTTAATGCTGGTTGAAATATCGCCTTTCATAGTAGCGTCAACACCATTATCAGTAGAAGCAAAAAACCAGTCGTTCGAAAAACCATACATGGTAGCAATAGCTAACCTATCGCCTTTAGCAACAGTTATCTGCTGTGAAACTATACCACCTTGTTGTGCGCCTATAACCGGTAGCAATACCTTTGTATTTGGAGCTGGGAGCACGTACACTGCTTTAATACCCGGTTTTCCTTTCAGGTAGGCGGCAAGTGTATCGGCATTACCTTGCTGTGCTATTAATTTTAGTCCCTGAGCCCGGTCGTTTTCACCTGTTTTGTAAATAGGGTTATCAATGCCATTATAAACAACAACCAGGATAGGCGATAGAGGGGTGAAAATCCCTGTTATACTTTTTGCATAAGTGCTTAGCGCGGTATTATCCCCGGCTTCTGCAATATTAGTAAGGCCATTTGCAGTAGGTTGTCCGCTGGTAAATAAAGGAGCGGCGTTCTGTAAAGTTCCGCCAACAATGTATGATACTGCCCAAACACCCGGGCTAAGCGGTGTTTCGTTTGCTGTACCGGCAGATGTATTTTGCAGTGTAAGCGTAAATACCGAGTTGCCATTATACTTTAAAGTAGCTTTAACCAGTGAAGAAGCAGGCAGGTAAGTATTGCCCTGAGCATCTGAGCCTTTAACTTCGGTTATGCTTTTAGTATCGGCTACACCGGGATGGTTTACTGCAGCACCTGGTTTTTGGTTGATACGTGTACCATTATCCCACAATTTTACCTGGGATGAAACGTCGCCTTCAATAGGTTTGCCATCAGTATCGTAAACTAAAATGCCGGGATTAGCAGGTGCAAAAAACAAATCGTTCGACCAACCATACATTGAAGCGAAAGTAATCGCCTCGCCTTTGGCAGCAGAAAACTGGATCGACACTGACTGTCCCGGTAATATCAAAGCAGGAGAACCTGTACCCTGAAATGTTCCTGATTCAACCAAGGGCTTAGAGTTTAAAACATTTTCAACGGTGATGGTAGATTGCTGATTACTTGCGACAGGGGTATTATCATTGTTCTTTTTACAAGCGGCAAGTGTTAAGGGCAAAAGCGCGATGGCTGCCCAGTGATTCATTTTTTTAAGGTAGTTCATGTTTGTATTTTCCCTATTTGTCGAAGGTGACCTTTCTTCCTTACAGATTTTTTAACTGAAACATCTATTTTTTATTTAAGTGGCTGGTTTATTGCATGTTTATTTTTAATGAGTAGCAATAGAGTATTGTCATTTCAATTAAAATACTAAAAATATTAGTATTTTAATTGATTTTTATTAAGTTTGTATAAGATGCAGGTTTAGGAATAATGTAGATGTTATGATGAAAATTGAGGATGAAATTTACGGTCAGTTTGAGGTAGCTCCTGTGTTGGAGGCCCTCATAAAATCGGCACCGGTGCAGCGGTTGAAGAATGTTCATCAGGGCGGTGCTATCTTCTTGGTTGATCCTGCAATTAAACATACCCGTTATGAGCATTCTTTAGGTGTTTTGTACCTGGTTAAATTTTTTGGAGGTGGGATAGAAGAACAGATAGTCGCTTTACTGCATGATGTTTCACATACCGCTTTTTCGCACGTGGCCGATTATGTATTTGAGCATAGTAATGAAGATTACCATGAAACTATATTTAATGAGGTGATAAACCGGTCGGAGATTCCGGTTATCCTTAAAAAGTATGGGTTTGATACTTCTATTCTTATCAATGAACATTATACTATTTTAGAACGAGAACTACCAGACCTGTGCGCCGACCGTGTGGATTATACTTTAAGAGATCTTTATCATGCAAAATTGATTGATAAGGCCGATATCAGCAATTTTTTAAGCGAACTGTCGGTACAGGATGGTTATATGGTGGTTAAATCTGATAAGGCGGGAATTTGGATAAGAGAACAGTTTCAGCGATTAAATGATGCCTATTTCAAAAAGCCTGAACATATTTATGCCAACCTGCAGCTGGCGCAACTGATTAAGGATGCTTTGGATAAAAATCTGTTACAGAAAAGCGATCTGTTAAAAGATGATTTTCAGGTTCTGCATAAATTAGAAGCTCATCCATACGGCAGGCTACGACTAAATGAAATCCAAAGCCTTACCAATTTTAAGCAGTTTTCTGCAAGAGGAGGGGCTGAACGATTTAAACAAAGAACGCTTCATCCTTCAGTAATGATATGAAAAAGGTAATTCAATTACAGTTAACCGCGGCAGAAAAGCAGTTGCTTAAAGAGCAAAAAATAAGCATCAAATCATTAACGGATTATGCACCAGATGAAATAGCATCCATTATAAAGGCAGATACTAAAAGAACAAGAGAAATTAACGCGCTGATGGAATTCCAAAGTATTCCATCATTGGGTATAGGTTTTGCGCTGGAGCTGATAGATCAGGGATATTATTCATTACAGCAATTGCAAGGTAAAACGGCTGTAGAATTATTTGACGCCTTTGAAAAACATTGTGGAACCTGGGCCGATCCCTGTGTTGAAGATTCATACCGATTGCTGGTACATTACATTAAGCACAAGGATGAAAGTAAACGTTGGTGGGATTTTACCGCTGAACGTAAAGCATACCGCAAGCAGTACGGTTTCCCGGCCGACAGACCAGTAAAACCGTGGTATGAGTTAAATAAATATGTAAAAGATTGATTAATTGATCTTTCTCGGGCGCTTTTTTCTTGGTTCCTCGGTTGGTTGTCCAGGCTTAAAGTGCGATGGTCTTGGTCTCGGGCTGAAGCCACCAGTTTTTGGCCTTGTTAACACTGGCTTATCTTCTCTTATTTTTACGCTTAGTTGCCTGTCGCCAATAAAGTAATTATCCAATGCGAGGATAGCATTATCCGCGCTCTGCTGGTCTTTCATTTCCAGAAAAGCGTAGCCTTTGCAAATTTTGGTTTTCTTGTCCCTGACTATCTTGATAGTAACAACGTCGCCATGCAGGTTGAATAATTTCACCAAGTCAAGCTCCGTCATTTCCAGGGGAAAGCCGCCGACAAATAATTTGATCATAGAGTAGATGTTGTTAAACACAAATATAGTTATTAAAAAATATTTAGCTGTATTTGAAAGGCGCTGATGATCTTTTTGTGCAAAAAAGATGCTTTACAGTTAAAAAGTATCACAGGTTTTACACAATAAAATACTATCAATTACCATTTCATGTAAACAAAAATGCCCTATACAAGCAGGGCATTTTTGTTTATAGGTTTAGGTATCGAATCTTATTTAGTTGTGAAATAACTTATACCCGGCGGGTTAAAATATATTTCGGGTAAAAGAGTATTAGGGTCTGTAGGTTTGGTGGGCCTCGCGGTTGCTTTTAACGTAATGCCTGTGCTGCCAACTACATAATCGCTATATAAACCATTGGCCATAATGGTATAATACTTGCCTGGCGTCATATTAATAGCTTTGGTAACCGTGCCTACCTTGGTGGTTGTGCCTGCTAAAAATAATTGAAAGGTGTACCCTGTTGTGCCTATAGTATTGGCGTCAATTGGTATAAACTCAGTTAAATTATTGGCGGCTATGTTTGTAAACGGGGTTAAGGTGGTAGCAGTTGTGGTACCCGCGGCAGTGTAAACGCCGGTAACATCAAGTGCAGGGCTGTTAGGGATAAAATTGCCAAACCTTACATAGATCTTAGTTGGATCACCAACCGGGAATTTATCTTCAACAAACATAGCAACCGGTTTATCAGGGTAGCCAATAGTGAAAAGGGTGTAGGTGCCTCTTTCAGCCAATGACTGTGATAAACTTACAACAGTATTGTTTGGTGCTACCGTTTGCGGACTTACCAATAATGGCACCGGAGTTGAAGTAGCAATTTTAATAGCCGCATTACCTGTGGCTACTGCAGCGTAATTAACTGAAGTGCCGCCAGGGTAAAGGCCTCCAAACTGTATGGCGGTGTTAAAGGCCGAAGGATAAGCAATACCGGTTGTAACCGATGTAGGCTTTGAATCATCGGTTACACCAAGACTTTGCTGCGGGCTTATCTTTTTATCATTTACATACTCGTCAACAGCAGGCAGGCCGGGTATGGCTTGTACAAACCTGAGCTGTGCACCCGTTGCCGGATCGCCCAGTTGTTTAATGTTATATTTTTTACAACCTGCTATTGCAACCAAAAGCAGGCATGTAAGGATATAAAATGTCTTTTTCATATATCTTATTTATGAGAGAATTAAGGTAAAATAAACCAGGGCTTTTTGGTGTGATAATCAGGGTCTAAGCCGCCAAATGTTTTTAACGCGGGCACGTTCCATATGTACTCTGAATTATAACGTGGCCTTACCAGGTAAACCTGTTTGCCGCCATTATCAGGGTAAAGTGTGCCTGGTTTACTAAAGCCTTGAAAAATATTGGTATCGTAGTTATAGCGGCGTTCATCAGCCCAAGCCTCAAGAGAGCCCCATACATATAGCGAGATGAATTTTTGCTGCATAATATCGGCCAATGTTAAGGCTGAGGCACTCTGTTTTACACAAGGACCTTGCAGATATGCTGTAATAGCCGCATCCGTTATAAATTTTTGGTTACCGGCTAATGCTGTAGCCTGCGGCGGATTGCTCACAAAATCTAAACTTCCCTTAATCCCATCAAGATAAGCGGCATAGGCACCGGCTAAATCACCTTTTTTAAACATTGCCTCTGCTACAAAAAATTTAATTTCAGAGTAGGTCATTAAAACGCCCCGTGAGTTGTCATTATAAATGTACCGTTGTCCGAAAGGAGCGGTAGTGGGATAAGTTGTTACACCATCGCCAAACAGGTAAGGAACCAGCGTGGTGGCATCAACCGCGTTTGGATCGCCGTTGGTACCTATAACACCACGGTAAACGCCATCTTTACTCGCTGAGATGATTTGTTTGATACGGGGATCTAAAGTATAGTTTGGTATAGTTGATCCTGTAAAAATTCGTCCATCAAGTAAGCGAACAATAAAGTCCGATTGTTTATATGCGCCGATGTTACCACGTGATGGTCCCCAGAAATTGGAATCACCGGATTGTGAACCCTTGCATTCTACACTGGCATTATCACCATTGTTTACAAAAGAGCTATCAGCATATTTTTTTACATTATCCGGGCTAAAAGATGCCTTATTACTTAAGTGCAAGGCATTTTGAGCTAAAATGGCATAAATAAATTTTATCCACTTTTTGCGATCGCCATAATACATGTAGTCACCTTTGGCTAATGTTGGTGATATGGTTTGCCCATCGGTTTTGATAGCCAGGTTCATGTAGTTTAAGGCTATCTGACAATCTTTTACAACTTCGGCGTAAACTACAGATCCGTCATCATAATCAAAAGTTAAGCGGCTGGGGTCAAAAGCTTCCTTAACAATCATATGGTCGTACAGGTCGCCACCGGTTTGCCATCCCCAGGCACGTAAGGCATAGCCTACGGCTACATAATCCCACTTCTTTTTAGGCAATGCATCCTGCCATAACAGGGTTATGTTTTGGCCAAGGCTAAAGTAAACAGTACGCCACATCTCGCCGTTATTGTCTGTTGCAGGCAGATAACCTTCTTCATCCCAAACGTTGTTGGCGGCAGACGAGCCCCAAACTTGGGCGTACTGACCAATATAACGGCTATCGAACCAAACACCACGGGCCATGCCGGCCTGTATAGGCGGCAGCAGTGCCGAAGCATCGGCTGTAACAGGAGCATTGGGGTTGGTGTTTACGTCAATGTATTTTTTACAACTGCTTGCCGATAACAGCGCAAGTGTTGCCAGTAATGTATATCTGAATTTTTTCATGTTATTTACTTTTATAACTTCACTCTTAAGCCTAAAGAAATTACGCGGGGCGTTGGTACAGTACCATAATCAAACCCGGCCGCGCCGGTTCCTAAAGTGGATGCGTTTGTGCCGCTTACGTCTGGGTCAGCTCCGGAATAGTTAGTGATCAGGAATACATCTGTAGCAGTTACAAATATGCTGGCAGATTTAAGCACTTTTTGACGGCTTAATAATGATTGCGGTAGCCGATAGCTTAATGTAACATCCTTTAACCTTACCCAGTTAATATCATGCTCAATAAAGTCGGCATCAATACTGTTAACATAGTAATTGTTTTGGGTATTAGGTGTAACCTGTATATTGTTAGGAGTTGGGTTTGCAGAGTTTTCATTTCCATCCTTCAACACTCCGGGCACAACAACAGGTGTCATACGGTTTAGTGTACGTTCGCTCAAACCATATTTGGTCATGAAAAGTTCGTTACCATTAAATATATCGCCCCCTTTACGGATATCAAACAGGAAGTTAAGGTCAAAGCTTTTGTAGCTGAAATGGTTGCCCAAACCTATGCTATAAGTCGGTTGCCTGTCGCCGGCAACACCAAAAGTTACATTACTAATAGGTAAACCACTACTTGGGTCAATCAGCACCTGGCCTTTGTTATTACGGGAATAACCATAAGCCGCGATGTTGGTGGTGCTGCTGCCCGGAAAAATACTTGAACGTACGTTGGAGTAGATCCAGGTATCGGAGTTATAATACTCAGGTAAACCACCCAGGCTAATTACTTTACCACGTGCCGCGGTAAAGTTCAGTAATACATCCCAGTTAAAATCTTTTGATTTAACGGGTATAGCTGTTAAAGATACCTCTATACCGTGATTTTTAACTTCGCCGCCGTTAAGATATTCCAATACATAGCCAGATGCATAGCTGATACGCGGGTTAAAGATCTGGTTAGTAGCCTTTACCTGATAATAGCTGATATCGGCACCTAAACGGCCGTTGAAAAATTGGAGCTCGGCACCTAAATCAAGCTCTTTATCCCTTTCCGGGCGTAAGTTGGGGTTGTTGCCGGTAACATCGTAAGCAAAGCCGCCGCCGGTAGTAGTTTGCTGTAACAGGGTCGAGAATATTTTATAGGGAGCAGCAGGGTCTTTACCAACTTCGGCATAAGATGCCCTGATCTTACCGTATGATAAAAAGGAGTTGTTTTTTAAGCCGGGTAGCTCGGTAAATATAAAGCCGGCACCTACTGATGGATAAAAGTAGTGATCTTGTCGTGTGCCGGATAGTTTAGATGAATACTCTTCGCGTGCCGTAGCATTCAGCGTGAGCATTTCTTTGTACACTAAACCAAGCCTGGCAATGCCTGAAAGGTAACGCACCTTTTTAACATAATCGGACGAACGCTGAGTAGTCGGTGTGGTATTATTGATATTATTAAAATCGGGCTGGATGAATTTTTCGCCATAAAAACCGTTTATCTCATCCTGGTTGCTGATAGCCTCGGCACCAACAGCCAGCGTGGTACGGAAATCGCCAAATTGTTTTTTACCGGTTGCAAAGAACGATCCGTTTATTTGCAGGTTATTGTCGGTATAATTATCAATGATACCACCGGTAGCTATACCGCTTGTAGCGGCAAAGCTATTTAGCGGTGAATTTTGATACGATGAACTGTATTGGCTCACAAAGTTATTGCCCGATGTTCCGGCATAATCAATACCGGCCAAAGCCCTTAAGTTTAACCATGAAGTAGCATCAAATGATAAATCGATATTACCTACCGCACGGTTGGTTTTATCGCGGCTGATGTTGTTATGGGCATCCCAAAGGGGGTTATCAAAGTCAACGGTAGCATCAGAAGTAATGTTTGAGACGCTTGCCGGTAAAATCAGCCTGCGGGTACCGTCAGGATTTAAATAATTACGCACATCATCATTGGTAGGCCATGCCAGCGCATTAATATAGGTGCCGGAATTTCCTTTGTTGAGTTTGCGGTTGTCTATATTAAAATAGTTGAATGAAGCACTGCTGGTTAATTTGGATGAGATTTTTGATGTACCTGAAAAACGCAGTGAAATTTTATCATTATAAGCTACAGGTAGTACCCCAGTAGCATCCCTTACAGCGGCGGAAAGCCGGTAAGTAGTGGTTTCGTTCCCACCTTCAAGGGCTAAATTATTGATGGTTGTATGCCCTGTTTGCATAATATTCTGCAAGTTGTTGTAGGTTTTTGTTCCCGGGGCGTATGCGGGCCCGAACAAAGTACGTACAATGCCGCTTGATGCCCCGTTTTGACCTACGCCATAAACATCCTGAATTTTAGGGAAACGATATGCTGTCGCGAAGCCAAAGTCGTTATCATAAGTAACTGTACCCGGTCCGTTATGACCTTTTTTAGTGGTGATCACAATAGCACCGCCCGATGCTGATGAGCCATATATAGCCGCGGCGTCGGCACCTTTTAGCACAGTAACAGATTCAATATCATCCGGGTTAAAATCCGCTATGCGGTTGGTGAAATCTTCCCTACGGTTATCACCGGCAGATGCCAGTGAGTTTTGGTCAACGGCATCATTGCTTACCCGGATACCATCAACTACAAACAAAGGGCTGTTTGAACCGCCAATAGAGTTTACCCCACGTAAAACAATTGATGCCGAAGCGCCTGGGTTACCACTGGTACTGGTAACTGATGCGCCAGCTACACGGCCTTGCAGCGCATTTAAAATATTTTCGCGCTGGGTTTGCTGAATGGCTTCACCTTTAACAATTTGTACGGGAGAGGTTAAATCGCGTTTTTGGGTTTGTACACCAAAACCGGTAGTTACTTTTACCTCTTGCAGCATTTTTGAATCTGCTTGCAGGGCAACATTAATAACAGTAGCTGCACCAACTGTTTTTTGCTGGCTAACGGTACCAATAAAAGAGTAACTGATAACCTGGCCGGAGCTTGCCTTAATGCTGTAGTTACCCTGACCATCAGATACCGCGCCAACGGTAGCGCCGACAATTTTTACACTTACACCTGGCAAGGGTAAGCCATCTTCTGCAGATGTGATTTTTCCTGTAATGGTATGGGTTTGGGCAAGTGTTTGCGTAACCCAACAACATAATACCAGGAATAAAAAAAGTAAACTTTTTTTCATGCTTGATTAGTTAATTATATAGTATTTATTAATTGCTTGTAGTCGGCTAATAAATTAATTAGGGCTAATTTAAACCGATATTCAATGCAGATGAATCTTGCAGGAAACCGCATTTATGTAAAGTTAATGCTAAAGATATGTAAAAATAATTTTGATTTATGCGCTATTTGGCCGATTTAATTTTAAAAAATGCAAATACCTGCAATTTTATATTAATATAAATTACATTAACGTTAATTGGTATATTGCCGAAACCTGAATTTATATATGCTTAAAAAAGAACGTCACGCTTTTATTATTAAACAAATAAACCTGCATAACAAAGTGCTGTCGGCCGATCTGGCCATTGCCTTAAATGTATCTGAAGACACCATACGCCGGGATCTGGTAGAGCTTGATGAATCCAGACAAATTGTTAAGGTGCATGGCGGGGCTCTGGCAAAATCCTTTCACTATCCCTTTCAGCATAATGATGTGTATGCGCTTGAAGCTAAAAAAACGATAGCCAGGAAAGCTATTAGCTTAATTAAAAGCGGAATGATGGTGTTAACCGGAGGAGGATCAACCGTACTGGAAATGGTGCAGGCTTTACCCTTGGATCTTGCAGTAACCATATTCACCATCAGCCCACTTGTTGTACTACAGCTGGCAGATCATCCCTTAGTAACCGTGATACTGATAGGGGGCGAGTTTTCAAAAGATTCGCAGGTTTGTGTAGGATCGCAGGTGGTAAGTTACCTGAACGAGATAAAGTTTGATATGTGCTTTTTAGGTACCAACGGGATTTCGGTGAATGATGGGGTTACCGATTCAGATCTGAATGTGGTGCATTTGAAAAAAGCTATGATACACGCGTCTGAACAATTGGTTATCATGTGTATTGCCGAAAAGCTAAATTCGGTTCAGCGTATGAACGTTTGCCAGCTTAACCAGGTGAGTTACCTGATCACCGATCTTGCGCCTGCTGATGATGTGCTTGCAGATTACCGGAAAAAAGGCGTACAACTTTATTAACTTGCAATTGAATTAATATAGATTTGAATAATCATTTTTGATTTTTCTATGGATACAAAAAATGCCGGGTATTACATCAGCTCGCTTGAACTACAACCACATCCCGAAGGCGGCTACTACAAAGAGATTTTTCGCTCAAATCAAAATGTGTTAAGGGAGGGTGCAGCTGCTGTAAAACAAGCTTGTACCTCCATTTATTATTTACTTGAAAATACAGATTTTTCGGGATTTCACCGGATAGCTTCAGAAGAGATCTGGTATTTTCATAAAGGCGAGCCTTTGCTTATTCATGTAATAGATGAAAAAGGCGCACTCATAACCCATGAGCTTTCTGATGAACCTACCGGGAGTTTTTCCATAGCAGTGCCTGCCGGGTTATGGTTTGCTGCTGAAATTCAATCGGCCAAAGGTTTTACGCTGGTTAGTTGCGCGGTTGCCCCTGGATTTGAATTTAGCGAATTTGAAATGGGGACACTTGCAGGGCTAATTGAGTTATACCCACAACATGCTTCCAGCTTAATTAGACTTTGCCGGCAATAATGGCTATTTGCTGAACCTGATCTGCAATGGCCTCAAAAGAAAGATTGGCTTTAAAATAAGTTAGGGCTTTATCGCGCTGTTCGGCAATATTCATTTGCTGGGTCTGTTTAAGCGCGTTCAATAATGCGGCCTGGTTACCAGGCTCGTATAAAATGCCGCAATTACCATTATCAGTTATCATTCTGAATGAGAATATATCTGTAACTATAGGTATGCACCCGCATGACATGGCCTCGCAAATGGCTGTGCCGCTGCCTTCATAATGTGAGCCCGATACTACAAAATCAACGCTATTGTACCAGTATAACAGATCATCGTAAGGTATACGGCCAACTAAGATAACGGCCTCTTTATAAGCCGGATTTTTGTTTAAAAGCGCCATGATATCATCCATCAACTCTTCTGTATGATATATCATATACAGCCGAGCTTCCGGATAAAGATTAGCAAATTCAAGAAACGCTTTGATCACGTTCAACGGGTCTTTATTTTCATTGAGCCTGCCAACCCATAAAAAGGAAAGAGCGGAGGTAATGCCAGTTTTAGTCAGGGCTAAAGCTCTTTCAACCGGGTAAAATAAAGATGATACTTCCATCACCTCATGTATCTTTCGCGGCGATGACAGGTTGCCTTTTTCCACCCATTCCATACCCATACTTTTTGAAGCGAATAAATAAGCGTCGACAAACCTGTCGGCAAATTTTTGCGCGTATTTTTTTAGCCCGATAGCAGGTTTTTCGGCATGATTCTGCGCTATGATCTTTGTTTTTTTATGGAGTATCATACCCAAGTGAATCACATTCAAAGGCTCATGCAAACCCTGGATAAAAACAATATCGGGGTTTAAGTTCTTTACGTAATTGTTTAATTGCCAATGTATATGCTTTGGCTGGCTGTTGAATTTTACAAAACGATGCTCAACGCTATTCTGCTCGTATTTGCCTTCATAATCTATCTGCTTCAAGCTGATCATCTTGTTTTTTTGGGCCAGGCAATCCAATAAACCATTATAGCTTTCGGTTCTTTTCAGCCATCGCTCTGGCGAGTTAAAGTTTGGAGAATAATTATAGCTGACAAAAACAAAAATCATAACAACACGCGCTTGCATATTTAAGGGTTAAAATATGCCTTGATACGTTCAAAAATGCTTATTTTTTTCTATTTTTATACATAAATAATGAAAAACATGCCTTCAGAAATTATTGAAGAAAAATCAGGGACTATCAAAGAAAATATCACCTTTTATAATGAAATAGCAACGGATTATGATGCTATTCTGGATAAGGAAAGCTCAAACGAAACGGTAAGAAAAAGTGTCAGGGAAAAATTTACGAATACCGTGAAAAATGGATGGGTACTTGATTTTGGAGGTGGCACCGGACGTGATCTGGATTGGTTGGTGAAAGATCAATATCAGGTAGTTTTTTGTGAACCGTCTGAAGGAATGAGAAATAAGGCCATTGAACATCATAAAGGTGCGACCCCAGAGCAGATCATATTTTTGAATAATGATCAGATTGATTTTTCGCAGTGGCACAATAAATCACCGTTTGATACAAAGGTAGATGCGATTCTGTCTGACTTCGCGGTTTTAAACTGTATTGGTGATCTGGATCTGTTATTTAAAAATCTGGGGCAGCGCATCAAACCGGGCGGTCATTTTTTTGCACTGATGCTGCAGCATGGCTATAAAAAAACAAAAAGATGGAAGCTGGCAGAAGGTTTAAGGGCCTTGGTCAATTCAAAACCTTTGAGAATAAATGTTACCTATAACAACCATTTGCAAACTGTATACGTGTATACACCAGAACAGATAAAAAAAGCTTCGGCGCCTGATTGGGATATGCATGCAAGCGAAAATCTGTTTGAATTTACTTTATTCCATTTTACGCGAAAATGATAGGTGCAATAAATCAGATATTATTTGGAGATACACAAATCCGCGAATATGCAACCGTAACAGTCAAAGACATTATCCGAGAAAAAGTATACCTCAAGATCAACGAAACTGAATACGAGGTGTCTCAAAATCAGTGGCTGCTATGTTTAAATCCGGCTGTTTTTGGTGTATGGTTACCGGGTCAAAATAACATCAAACATTTGCAAAAAGCACGATACAGCATGTTTTTTACAACCGTAAGTGCCTCTGGTAAAGAGAAGACTATTGCTGCCTTAACTCTTGATTTTTTTGAAAATATCAGCGATGAAGCAGGTGTACTTGTATTACTAAAGGTTAAAGCAGGCCGCATCCATCATCTTAATTTATTTAGCACCAGATTGCTTTATAATAAGTATTATAAAAAGCCTCAAACTTCTTTTGAGCAATTGAAGGCTTTTTCATCGGCCTACAGTTATCCCCGGAGGGTGCGTATCATATCATTTAAAGAGGGCGATTATTACAATATTTTCCCAATGGATCTGTTGGGGGAGATAAAGCCGGGAAATAAATATGTATTTGGTTTAAGGCATACCAACACTGCTCTTGCCAAAATCATTCAAACCGGTAAAATAATAGTTTCAGAAGTGCCTTTTGAATATAAAGACACTATTTATAAACTCGGATCGCATCATAGTAGTGGTGCACCCCCGGTTGAAAAATTGCCTTTTAAAGTAATTGAAAGTGAACAGTTTGGCTTTTATGTACCTGATTGGGTTAACAGTTATAAGGAGATCAGCATCATCAAAACCATCAATTTAGGGAGCCATATGCTGCTTTGGGGCCAGGTTCAAAATGAATGTGAGCTTAAAAAAAGTACCGGCCACTTATTCCATATTCACTACTTGCTGTACCTGTACCAAAAAAGTAAAGGTGTTTTATACCCGGCTGTGTAACTATCCACATAATCAAAAAACATCAATATCGGCAAAGGTGAATTTGATGCTTTTTAATTGCAAACCAGAGCTCAGATCCTTAAAAATAATGGGAAAAGAAGTCACCGGCTGATAACGTTCAGCAAATAAAGCATGCAGTGAGGTATGCGGACTGGTATGAAATTGAATTTGTGTTATACCAAGTTTACGTGCCAACTTCATGAGCTGATTCATGGTAGTATCAAAATCAGTTTTTGTTATTTCCGCATCACCAATGGTAAGGCCATGTTGTAGCTTAATCCATAATTTACTTTGATTTATTTGTATAACACGGGTTGTTGAATAGCTTTTATAATGCAGATAACCTTCATCGCGAAGCACTCCGTTGTAATTATCCGATAATACAGAATTGGCAACATCCGGTTGTGAAACTGAAAATTTGTTTAACAACCGGTTACTGTACCAATTATACATGGGTTTTAAAAAAGAAAATTTATTTGCAAGCTTTTCTAAAGGTAATCCTCCCTGTACCGGAATAATAAAACAATCCATATGCTCCGTTAGCTGCCAGTTTAATTTACCTATAAAACCGGGAAGCGAGTTTTGATTAGGAAAGCCGAAAACTAACTGAATACCTTCGGCAATGCATAGATCAAAAGTTTGTTTGGCCAGGGCGGTAAACAATCCCGCATATCTGAATTGTGGATGGGTCATGGTATCGGCAGATTGGGCCGCGAGTATGGTTTCGCCGTTATAACTTAGTAGGGTTGGGATCACGCCATAATAAGCTATAGGAAAGCGGCTGGCATTGTAAGCAACGTAACCGATATATGCTGCACCTGTATATACAGTATCATATTTTTTCTGGAAAAAGACTTCAGGTTGCTTTCTGTTATAGACCATATTATGCAGTACAGCAACATCCTTAATGTTATCTGAGCTCAGTCGCTCAACAGTATATTCCGCTGTTTGTACCTGGCTATTCATATCTTTTATTGATGGTAGCATATTGCTGGTTAATAGTAGATATAAATGGATTAACGGTGAAACGCTCGCGCAGGGTAGGATCTGTATGGTCTTCTTCAAAATGAAAATCCATAGCTAACAATTGCTCATAACCAGCTTCTTTAGCTTTTTGAACCACCTCATGGTTATAACTGCCATAAGGAAAGGCAAAACTATTTACTTCATTGCCCGTAATACGCTCCAGGTATTTTTTGGTTTGTACCATTTCAATACAGGCGTGATTAATATTTATCCGTGCCAGGTCGTTATGGTAATAACCATGTGCCCCGATACTGGCATATGGCGAAGCCGATAGCGCCTTAATTTGCTGGCCCGTCATTTGCATCCAGTAGTCGTCATTATTTTTATTATTCTTAAACGGTACCAGCGGATATAGTAGCTCCATCATTTCGGCTTTCTCCTCAAACCCAACCGACCGTAGTTTTTCTATGAGGCTAATGCCGTTTTTGATATGGATATATTTATCGTAAAGCCCTTTTTTGTAAAGCTCATTTTTATAAAGCAGCGTAGCGGGGCCATATTTGCTTATAATACCTAAAAAATCATTCCACAGCACGTCGTAACCAGCTTCATTGATAGCGGTAATAAAAAAGGTTGCGGGAAGCTGATATTTTTCTAAGAGAGGTAATACATAATGATAGTTGTTGGCAAACCCATCGTCAAAAGTAATGCAAATGTTGAACTTATTATTGCTGAAACGTTGCTGGTAATAATCATCCAGGGAAATTACATTAAAGTGTTTTTTGTAAAATTTAAGATGCGCCTCAAAGGTTTTTAGCTTTAAAAATATGGGATTAAAACGGGTATGGTCCTGTTTGCAAATACCATGATATATTAAAATACGGTTTCCCCTGGCTTTATTGTAAAAGCTATTATTTAGCCCCAACATATGGCATGTGTCGGTATATAAATATTTAGCTTTTTGATATAGCTTTTTGCCTGTTTTTATGATCATGGTTTACCTATTCGCAAAGCGTTCTCAATAATAAATACGTGCAAATATTTACATTGGTTGCTTTGCCCCGGATACCATTGATCGGTTTGATAAACTATTGGTCGGTTCAGCAAAAATTAGTTAATCTGTAGATGATAGTGTAACAATATTGTTCGGTTGATTTATGGTTGAGGCTGTTAACAGAAATGTTACCTGGAATAATAAATGATTTTATCACCTTCGCTCATCCTGCTAAAACGACCGGGGTTTCTCAATTTTTTTGAAACACTCCGGACGAATATTTTATTTAAAAAACCTTATTAGTTTTTGAACTAATGGTCGCCCTTATTTTGAGGGTGCAGAATATATTTAGTATGGATACCAGACCCGTTTTTTTATTTATTTCTCTTTTATTTTGTTCGCCTTTAATAACACAGGCCCAAAGTAAAAAAACTGATTTATCACCCGTTACCCAGCCCGATACCGGGAAAAATAATCTTATTATTCCATTAAACCCGCGCAGTAACGGTAATGATACTTCTTTAACATTACAGCAGTGTATTGATTATGCCGTGCAGCATCAGCCTGCATTAAACAAGGCTTTAATCAATGAGTCGATCACCAAAGCCACCAACTCTATCAGTTTAGCAGGCTGGTTGCCCCAGGCCAATGCCTCAGGTAATTTGCTCCACTATATTCAGCAATCAAGCGCCAGTTCAAATACTACATTACCCGGCGGAGCAGTTAGTCCCGGAGGTGCCGGAGTTACACCACGAGGACAATATGCCAATACCTTTATCCCCGGTGTATCGGTATCACAGGCATTGTTTAATCCAAGCCTTCTATATGCGGCAAAAAGCGCCCCGTTATTTTTAAAACAGGCGCAGCAGGTTACCGATAGCTCTAAAATATTCCTGGTATCGGCAGTAAGTAAATCATTTTACAATGTGCTGCTTACGCTGGAGCAAATTAATGTGCTTAAGGAAGATACCGCCCGTTTAGGAAGAAATCTGAGGGATGCGTATCACCAATATAAAGGTGGCATTGTTGATGAAACTGATTATGAGCAGGCTGCCATCACTCTGAATAATTCAACTGCCCAGTTAAAGCAAGCCAATGAGAACGTTGTTCCGCAATATGCAGCTTTGAAGCAGTTGATGGGTTTTCAGTCCGAAAAAGAGTTTAATGTAAGCTTTGATACTGTTCAAATGATCAAAGGTATTTATATAGATACCACGCAGCAGTTGCAGTATGAAAAGCGTATCGAGTATCAACAGGTTAAAACCAATAAAGATCTGCAATCAAAACTTGTAGGCTATTACCGTACATCGTATCTGCCTACTTTATCAGCTTTTTATAATTATAATCTGGCTTATGATAACAATAAGTTTTCTAACCTGCTGTCAAACTCGTACCCAAGCTCTTTGGTAGGTCTATCGTTCAGCATACCCATTTTTACAGGCTTTTCAAGGATACATAATTTGCAAAAAGCCAAATTACAGGAACAACTGATAAGCTGGGACGAAACCGATCTGAAATTACAGATTGATAAAGAATATACTACCGCCCTCGCTAACTATAAAGGTAATTTCTTTAACCTACAGCTACTGCAAAAAAATGTGGCTATGGCCAAGCGGGTTTACTTTGTAGTTAACCTGCAATACAAGCAAGGTATTGTACCATACTTAAATGTAATAACTGCCGAATCAAATTTAATTACTTCCGAAATAAGCTATTTGAACGCTTTGTTCCAGGTGCTTTCAAGCAAAGTTGACCTGCAAAAAGCTATGGGAAGCATCTCTTATTAATATTCTAAACATGTCTCTATGAACAGAGTAATCTTAAATACCATTTTAATAAGCTGCGTGGCCATAACAGCCTGTAAAAAAAAGCAACCACCAGTAGTTACTGAGGTGCCTGTTAATTTATTAAAATTAAAAACCCAAAACGTTTTATACTTTGATAAATACCCGGCAACCACCGCCGCGTTAAGCCAGGTAAGCTTATTGCCGCAGATACAGGGTGCTATTACCGGTATATTTTTTACCGAAGGTACGCACGTTAAAAAAGGACAAAAACTATATGAGATAGATGAGCGCATTTATCGTGATAATTATGATGCGGCTGTGGCTAATCAAAAAGTATCTGAAGGTAACCTGGTACAGGCTCAGCAGGATGCCGACAGATATGAGTATCTGAACAAATATAACGCGGTTGCTAAACAACAGTACGACCATGCCATTATTGCCCTGCAAAACGCGCAAAGTGCTGTTAAGTCGGCCCAGCAGGCTGTTAAAACAGCTAAAACCAATTTACAATACGCTATAGTAACCGCGCCTTTTGACGGAACCATAGGCTTTAGTATGGTAAAGTTGGGCGATGTGGTTAATGTAGGTACAACAGTGTTGAATACCATTTCCACAGACGGCCCGATCGGTGTTGATTTTATAGTGAACGAAAAACAGCTGCCGCATTTTGAAAAACTTCAAGACAGTAAACAACAAACCGATTCGTTATTTACGGTTTTACTGCCTGATAATTCGCTGTATCCATACACCGGTAAAATTTCGGTGATTGACCGTGCGGTTGACGCGCAAACCGGAGCCATCAAAATAAGGTTGGTATTCCCAAATCCTAAAAACTTCATGAGGGTAGGTATGAGCTGCGTGGTAAGGGTTCATAACGAAGAAACTACCCCGCAAATGGTGCTGCCTAATAAAGCTGTTGTGGAGCAAATGGGCGAGTATTTTGTGTTTGTCGCTAAGGATACCGTGATTGATAATCCCCAGGCTAAAACAGATACCGGCAAACACAAACGTGAGCTTTTGGCCATGCAGAAAAAGGTGCAGGTTGGCCAAACCATTGGCGGCAATATCATTATAAAAACAGGGGTTAATCCGGGCGACCGAATTATAACCGATGGTGTGCAATTATTGCATGATGGCTCACAAATTACAACAGCCAACAAAATAGGCCCATCTGCAGGCGGTAAAGGCGGCCGCGGATAAATGATGCTTACAGCTTTCTATAAGCTGTGCTTAACGAAACGACTATTGTATGATTGCTAATACCTTCATTAAAAGACCTATAACAGCCATAGTTATATCTATTGTACTGGTTATTACCGGTACGGTATGTATACTGCTGTTACCTATAGACCAGTATCCGGATATTACCCCGCCTATAGTGCAGGTAAACGGTCAGTTTACCGGTGCCGACGCGCAAACGGTTGAACAAACCGTAGCCACGCCCATAGAGGAGCAGGTAAACGGTACCCCGGGCATGGAATACATGCAAAGTAACAGTACCAATAACGGACTGATGCAAATGAACGTAACCTTTAAAATAGGTACCGATATTGATGTAGCTGCGTTGGACGTACAAAACCGGGTGAGTATAGCCACGCCATTATTACCGGCGGTAGTGAGCCGTTTAGGTTTAACCGTTAGGGCTGTAAACCCCAGTATGCTCATGATGGTGGCCATATATGCACCCAAAAACACGCATAACGTTACCTTTTTAGATAACTACACCAATATTTTTATTCAGGATGCTTTATCGCGTGTGCCGGGCGTAGGAACCATTAACAGGTTTACTGATGATTTCAGTATGCGCATCTGGATGAATCCGCAGAAGATGGCATCGTACAGTTTAACACCTTCTGATGTTATTGCGGCCCTTAACGCCCAAAACGTTCAGGTTGCGGCCGGAACGGCAGGGGTACCTCCGCAATCATCAAGTCAAACCTATGAGTTGGGTATCCTGGTGAACGGAAGGCTGAGCAAGGCATCGGAGTTTGAAAATATTATTGTTAAAACCATCCCGTCAACCGGGGCATTGGTTTACCTGAAGGATGTTGCACGTGTTGAGTTGGGTAAGTTTACCTTTTCCAGTAATTCATTTGTTGATGGTCACAGGGCATCGTACCTGCAAATTTACCAGGCGCCAGGTAGTAACGCGCTGGAAACCGCTAAAGGTATTTACGATGCGCTGGCCAAGTTAAAACAAACCTTCCCGGCTGATGTAGAGTACAGCGTTCCGTTTGAGTCAGTTACTGTGGTTAAAGTATCCATGCAGGACGTTGTTGGAACCTTGCTGAAAACATTAGGTTTGGTAGCCGTAGTGGTATTTCTGTTCCTGCAAAACTGGCGGTCTACGTTAATACCTGTGCTGGCTATCCCGGTATCTATTTTTGGTACGTTCTGCTTCTTTATTCCCTTAGGATTTACCATCAATACACTGACCATGTTTGGCTTTGTGTTGGCTATTGGTATTGTGGTGGATGATGCCATTATCGTGGTAGAAGCAGTACAGCATTATATTGATCATGATAAGATGTCGCCTAAGGAAGCTACCTATCAGGCCATGAAAGATATATCGGCGCCGGTGGTAGCTATCGCGCTTATTTTGGCGGCGGTGTTTGTTCCGGTAGGCTTTATTCCGGGTATAGTAGGGCGCTTGTATCAGCAGTTTGCTATCACCATAGCTATCTCGGTAATGATATCGGCATTTATAGCATTATCGTTAACTCCGGCGCTTTGTACCTTATTATTAAAACCAACTGACCCGAGCAAACAAAATACAGGCTTAAACAAATGGTTCAATAAGTTTAATGCCTGGTTTGACAGGGTTACGGCCAAATATACTTTCGGTGTAAAAAAGAGCATCCAGGGGTCCCGGTATATCCTGATCCTGTTGTTGTGCCTTTGTATAGGTACCTACTTCATGTTTCAGGCTAAACCATCAGGTTTTATACCGTCTGAAGATGATGGTAACCTGTATGTAACCTTTCAGCTACCTCCGGCTTCATCAACGGCAGCGTCTGTTGACGCGATGTCAAAACTGATGCACGTGATCGGTACAACTCCAGGTGTCGCACATTACGCGGCGCTATCTGGATTGAACGTGGTTACCAACGCCAGTAATTCTAATAGTGGTACTATTTACTGCCAGTTGGCCCCCTGGGATGACCGTACCAGATCAAGCGAGCAGGTGCCGGGAATCATTGGCGTACTCAAAAAACGTATTGCCGATGCCGGTATCAACAACGCCAATGTGCAGGTGGTACAGCCATCTCCCTTGCCTGGTGTAGGTACAACTGTTGGTTTCAGCATGCAGATAGAACAACGCAGCACCACAGATGATGTACACCAGTTTGAAAAGGTAGTAAATGACTTTGTGACCGAGGCCAATAAAACACCCGGTATAGCTAAGGCATATAGCTATTTTACTGCGCATACCCCCAACGTTAATTTAACGGTTGACCGTGAAAAGTGCGAAAAGCTGGGTGTTAACATTGCCGATGTATTTACCACCATACAAGCCTACATGGGTAGCTTGTATATCAATGATTTTACTACCTATAACCGTACGTTTCACGTAGTGGTGCAGGCTGATACCGCGTTCCGTACCAATGTATCTGATATGGATAAATATTATGTGCGTAATCAGTTTGGCACGATGGTACCGCTTGGAACGCTGATCAGTAATAAGCCAACAGAGGCTGCGCCTTTGATATCGCACTTTAATATTTTCAGGACCGCCGAGATAGACGGTTCAAACGCCGAAGGCTACAGCAGCAGCCAGGCCTTAGCCGCGCTGCAGGAGCTGGCTGCTAAAAAACTGCCAGAGGGCTATACCTACGAGTTTTCAGGTTTAAGTTATGAGGAGCAAAAAGCAGGTTCAACTACTATTTACATCTTTATCTTCTCCATAACGTTTGTATTCCTGTTTTTGGCAGCCTTGTATGAAAGCTGGTCGGTACCGTTTTCTGTGTTATTGGCAGTGCCAATTGGTGCCTTTGGGGCGATATTAGCCTTATTACTGGTGCCTGATCTGACCAACAACGTTTACGCGCAAATAGGTCTCATCACACTTATCGGCCTCGCAGCTAAGAACGCTATCCTGATCGTGGAGTTTGCCAAAGTACGGGTTGACAGGGGAGAGGATCTGCTGCAATCAACCTTAGACGCGGTAAGCCTTCGTTTACGACCGATCATCATGACATCGCTGGCATTTATTTTAGGTGTATTGCCGCTGGTTTTGGCAACAGGTGCCGGAGCGGTATCGCGCAGAACAATTGGTTACACCGTTCTTGGAGGGATGTTCGCGGCTTCAACCATTGCCATATTTGTTGTGCCGGTGCTGTATGTAGTAATTACGCGCCTGTCATACGGTAAGGCCAAACTGCAATACCTCAAAGATCATCATGAAGAGCTGATGGAAAAAGCCAGAAAAGTAGAAGCTCAGAACATCGACCCTGAATTAGAATACGAGATCGCAAAATCACGCGAGCTAAGTCAACCAGATCATATATGATTGCAAATACATTTATAAAAAGGCCGGTAACTGCAATCGTTATATCTATAGTATTAATGATCGCGGGCACTATCTGCCTGTTTAATTTATCGGTAGATCAGTATCCTAATATTTCGCCTCCGAGTGTATCTGTTAACGGGTCATACACGGGTGCCGATGCCGAAACCGTTGAGCAAACCGTTGCCATACCTATTGAGGAGCAGGTTAATGGTACGCCGGGCATGGAGTATATGCAGAGTACCAATACCAACAGCGGTGGTGTAGGTATGCGCATTACCTTTAATATAGGTACCAATGTGCAGATAGCCGCGCTTAACGTGCAAAACCGCGTAGGCATAGCCAAACCGATATTGCCGGCGGTAGTAAGTAAATTAGGATTGACCGTGCGGGCAAGTAACCCCGATCAGCTGATGTTGATTGCTATTTATTCGCCAAAGAAAACGCATAATATCACCTTTTTAGATAACTATACATCCACGTTTATACAGGATGCTATTTTGCGCGTGCCCGGGGTAGGTGATGTAAGTGCCCGTACGGATAATTTTAGTATGCGTATTTGGATGAACCCGGAAAAAATGGCTTCATACCATATAACCCCGGCCGATGTTCAGGCGGCTTTAGAGGCTCAAAATGTTTATGTAGCGGCTGGTTCGGCAGGAGCGCCACCCCAAAAATCTTCGCAATCGCATGAGATAGGTATACTGGTGAACGGCATGCTTAATAAAGCGCCGGAGTATGAAAAGGTGATCGTTAAAACCATCCCATCCACTGGTGAGCTGGTTTATTTGAAAGATATAGCGAGGATAGAATTAGGAAAGTTTACTTTCTCAAGTAATGCCTTTGCTGATGGCAACCGGTGCTCAACCATACAGGTTTATCAATCGCCGGGAAGTAACGCATTGCAAACTGCCGAAAATGTATATGCCGAACTGGCCAAACTAAAAAAAGCGTTCCCCGCCGATGTTGACTATACCGTACCATATGAATCGGTAACCATTATCAAGGTGTCAATGGAAGAGGTGATCGGTACTTTGCTCAAGGCGTTAGGATTGGTTGCTATCGTAGTGTTTCTGTTCCTTCAAAACTGGCGCTCATCGTTGATCCCAATTCTGGCTATTCCGGTTTCCCTTTTATCCACCTTTTGCTTTTTTATCCCTTTAGGGTTTACCATTAATACGCTTACCATGTTTGGCTTTGTGCTGGCCATAGGTATTGTGGTAGATGATGCCATTATTGTGGTAGAGGCTGTACAGCATTATATTGATGAAAAGGAGATGTCGCCCAAGGAGGCTACTTATCATGCCATGAAAGAAATTTCGGCGCCGGTTGTGGCCATCGCGCTTATTCTGGCTTCGGTATTTGTACCGGTTGGCTTTATTCCGGGCATTGTAGGGCGCTTGTATCAGCAATTTGCTATTACGATTGCCATCTCGGTAATGATATCGGCATTTACTGCATTGTCTTTAACACCGGCCTTATGTACCCTACTTTTAAGGCCAAGCCATATCAATAAAAAATCATCTAACTGGCTCGATAAGTTTTTCTATCGTTTTAACACCTGGTTTGACAAGGTTACCTATAAATACTCCAATGGTGTAAGAAGGAGCATAAAAAATGCACGGTACATTGTAATTATACTGGTATGTATTTGTGTGGGTACTATTCTGCTGTTTAAATCTAAACCCTCAGGCTTTGTACCCTCTGAAGATGGCGGGCGGCTTTTTGTAACCTACCAGTTGCCGGAAGCCTCATCAACAACACAATCTGTAAAGGTGATGGAAAAGCTGATGAAGATCGTAAGTTCAACCCCTGGCGTTCTTCATTACACGGCTATATCGGGCTTTAATATTTTAAATGGCGGGGCCAACTCCAACAATGGTTCCATGTTTTGTATGCTGAAGCCCTGGGACGAGCGTACTACGTCTGAAACCCAGGTAGCCGGTATAACAATGGCCATTAAAAAGCGGATTGCCAAGGCCGGAATAAAAAATGCTAACGTGGTGGTCATTCAACCACCGCCCATCAGGGGTATAGGCTTGGCCGCCGGTTTCAGTATGCAAATAGAGGTAGGTAGTTCTACAGACGATGTACACGCGTTTGAAAAATCGGTTCAGAAGTTTGTAGCCGAAGCCAAAAAAATACCGGCTATATCTACATCATTTAGCTACTTTTCTGCCCATACACCAAGTTTTGAGCTTACGGTAGATCGGGAAAAATGTCAAAAGCTTGGCGTTAATATTTCCGATGTGTTTTCAACCATGCAGGCCTATATGGGCAGCTTGTTTGTAAACAACTTTACCTTATATAACCGTACGTATCACGTAGTTATTCAGGCAGATACCGCTTACAGGGCGCTGATTGGTAATATGAATAAATACTATGTGCGTAACCAGGTGGGCAACATGGTACCGCTGGGGAGTATCATCAAATATAAGCCTACGATAGCAGCTCCGCTTATTTCGCATTTTAACTTGTTCCGTTCGGCAGAGGTTGATGGCGCTATACCGGAGGGATACAGCAGCGGTCAATCGTTAGAGGCTTTAAAAACGCTGGCAGCAAAGACATTACCACGCGGATATACCTATGAGTTTTCGGGATTAAGTTATGAGGAAATAAAGGCAGGATCAATTACCATATACATATTCTTGTTTTGTATAGTTTTCGTGTTCCTTTTCCTTGCCGCGTTGTATGAGAGCTGGTCGGTGCCATTTTCTGTAATGCTGGCAGTGCCTATCAGCGCTTTTGGGGCCATAGTTGCACTTACATCCATGCCGCAGTTGACCAATAATGTATACGCGCAGATCGGTCTGATCACGCTGATAGGTTTATCGGCTAAAAATGCCATCTTGATTGTAGAATTTGCCAAGATCAGGGTTGACAGGGGCGAAGAGCTTATTAAATCAACACTTGAGGCGGTAAGGCTGCGTTTAAGGCCAATTATCATGACCTCACTGGCCTTTATCCTTGGTGTACTGCCGCTGGCACTGGCAACAGGAGCCGGAGCGGCTTCCAGAAACACCATAGGCGTAACCGTTTTAGGCGGAATGATAGCATCATCAACCATATCCATTTTTATAGTACCTGTTCTTTTTGTGTTGTTTACCCGGGTTTCATACGGTAAAAAACAACTGGCCTGGCTGCAGGCACATCATGAAGAATTGATGGAAAAAGCTAAACGGGTAGAATCACAAAACATTGATCCTGAACTTGAATACGATATAGCACTTGCCCATGCCGAACACAAGGCGTCAAAAGAGCAGCACGAGAATAAAGAAGATAAAAACAAGCAGTAATATTAAAATTAAAGCTTATGCGCACAGTTCAGTTAATATCACAGAGTTTAAAAAAAATCAACTATTTGTATAGCAAAATGCTGTCGAAAGAATTATCAGCCTTCAAATTGGATCATCATTTTGAAGCATTGCTGGTATTGGCTACGCAGGAAAAACCGGTAACGCAAAATAAGCTGGCAGAGTTGTTACAGATAGATAAATCACGAACAGCGGTTATCGTGTTCGACCTGGAAAAACGCGGCCTGATACAGATACAGGTAAACCCGAACGACAGGCGGCAGCACTATGTGTCGCTTTCACCAACGGCTTCAACATCCATACCGCATATAGAAATAACCATCGAAAAAATTAATCAACTGGCTGAGGCCGGCATTGAGCAGCAAAAGCTGAGTACTTTTTATGAGGTATCTGAAATGATGCAGAAAAACCTCCTCGCAAAAGGCGCTTAGGAGTTTAGCGCGTACATAATAATATTAACCCCAAACTTGGTATTATCTTCTGCCAGGAAACGTTTGTTCCTGAAATCATAATCCCATTCACAGCCATAATCTTTACTGCTATATAGCACACCTATACGGCCGTTTATTTCAATTGCCTTTAAATAGTCGTGTACCAGATCATCGCCCCACCCATTCAGCTCAAAGCTGGTAGTGGGTGGGCCTTTTTCAAACGAAAAAAAGGAATGGTACAGTTTATGGTTATTCGGTATCTTTTTTAAGGCCGTTGGTCCAAACAGTGCAGCCATTTGTGCTTCAAATGATTTAGCGAAGAGTCCGTCAATATCATGGTTGCAGTCATCGGCAAATACAAAGCCCCCGTTTTCGACATATTTTTTAAAGTTTGAACGTTCCTTTGCATCAAACTGAACTAACTTATGGCCGCTGATATAACAGAATGGCGCCATAAAAATATCGTCGCTGCTTAAAGGAATCACCTTTTCATGCGGATCAATAGGTATAGTTGTGTATTCAAGTAATGAATTAAGCAGGTTTGATGGCATACGCTGGTCTGTATCCCAATCGCCGGAGTGGTAACTTAACCTTGTGAATGTGAACTTTCCGCTGAACCCCATTGATTTTATCAAAAATCTAAAATTAGTACAATATTTTATGGAGAAATGCTTTTTGTTAGTATCTCCTGTAAAGTTTTGGATACCTGTTTGGTTTTTTATTGAAAAAACATGGGATTTAGTTTAAAGCATGATATATTGGGAATAATAATAGCTAACCTTATTTACTGCTATATCTATATTGATTATTAAATACTTGAAATAATTGGAACTTACCGAAGAAAACGTAAAAACATTACTCACTAAGCTGCCACTGTTAAAAGATGAGATACAAAAGGTAATTGTTGGTCAGGATGCCATACTTGACGAACTGCTGGTAGCTTTTTTAGCCGGTGGCCATTGTTTGCTGGAGGGGGTACCCGGGCTGGCGAAAACGTTGATTGTTAAAACCATGTCACAGGCACTGCACTTGTCGTTTCGCCGTATACAGTTTACGCCCGATCTGATGCCTACCGATATTATAGGCACCGAGATATTGGAAGAAGATCATGCCACCGGTAAGCGTTTCTTTAAGTTTAACAAGGGGCCGTTATTTGCCAATATCATCCTGGCCGATGAAATTAACCGTACACCGCCCAAAACACAATCGGCATTACTGGAGGCCATGCAGGAGTTTGAAGTAACCTACGGCGGACAAACCTATCCGTTGGATAAGCCATTTTTTATATTGGCTACACAAAACCCTATTGAGCAGGCCGGTACTTATCCGCTGCCAGAAGCTCAGTTAGATCGATTTTTATTGCTTATCAAAATAGGTTACCCAACCGAGCAGGAGGAGTTTGAAGTATTGAACCGTACCACCGGATCAAAAAAAGCCGATATAAAGGCGGTGATAAATGCTGATGATATCCAACAGGCACAAGCATTGGTAAGACAGGTATCAATCAATGATGACCTGGTAAGGTATGTAAGCCATATTATTAGAGCTACTCGCCCGGATACTACGTTGGTGCCTTATGTTAAAGAGTGGGTTCGCTGGGGAGCAGGCCCAAGAGCCGGACAGGCATTGATATTAACCGCAAAGGCGCGTGCTTTGTTAAAAGGAAGATATGCCGTTTTAACTGAAGATATTCATGCTATGGCGCCCGCTGTTTTAAGGCACCGGATATTAATGAATTTTAAGGCAGAAGCCGAAGGTATAATATCAGACAAAGTAACCGCCGAACTGTTAAAAACCATAGAGCGGCCTAAAGCGATATAGCTAATTGAGTTATTTATTAAAAAGTGCGATAAACTAAATCCGAAATCTAAATTCCCAAATCCGAAATCAAAAGCATGCTTGATCCTAAAGTATTAATGACCATTAAAGATTTACCACTGCTTGCCAGAACGGTTATTGATGGCTTTATGAATGGGTTTAATAAAAGCAAGGTAAAAGGGCCGGGATTGGAATTTAGTCAATACCGAAGCTATCAGCCCGGCGATGACCTGCGCTGGTTGGATTGGCGCATGTTTGCCCGTTCAGACAGGTATTACATCCGTGAATCGGAAATTGAAACCAGTATTTCTGTCCGGTTTCTGATAGATGCCAGCGCCTCCATGAATCATGATGATAACAGGATCAGGAAAATTGATTACGCACGGTTTTTAGCAGCCTCACTGGCATATCTGGCCAATTTACAGGGCGATTCTGTAGGGCTTTATGTTTTCCAAGACGATAGGTTGTTCTCGCTGGCTTCCAAACCCGATCCGCAGCATTTGCAGCGCTTGTTTTATCACCTGCAGCAAGTAAATCCAGCCGGAACATTTACCCAACCCGTGCATTATAAAGAATTATTTGCCGGTGCAGGACGCAAGGAGCTTTTAGTTTTCATAACAGATATGTACCAGGCGGAAGGCGAGATCAGTAAATTGCTTGACTCATTATCGGCATTAAAACATGAGGTGATTGTGTTTCATTTAATGGGTAAAAACGAAATTGATTTTGATTTTGGGGCCTATTCAACGCTTGAAGATTTGGAAACTGGTAAAACCATTGAAATAAATACGCAGCAGGCATCAACATATCAGGAAAAGTTGAAGAGTCATTTAGATAACATCAGGATGCAACTGTTGGGCAAACATGTTTTTTACCGGACGATAGAAACGTCCCAACCCTTAGATACCGCGCTTCGCGATTTTCTGGTGCAAAGAAACAAAGGCAGATTTTAGTGATCATATAATTTATAAGCTATCCATAATAAATGCTGTTTTTAAACCCCATTTGGTTGTTCGCTGTTGCCGCCTTAAGTATTCCGGTAGCCATACACCTGTGGAATATAAAACGGGGCAAAGTATTAAAAATAGGTAGTATATCACTTTTTGATAAAGCGGCGCAGAAAAGCAGCCGAAGTTTTAAGCTGAATGATGTGCCCTTGTTTTTAATGCGTTGTTTATTATTGATGATACTTGCTTTACTATTGGCAGGCCCTATATGGCAGAAACATAATACAGCAACCAAATCAAAAGGCTGGTTACTCATACCTAAGGAAAACATAGGGGAAAGCTACCGAAAATTCAAACTATTGGCAGATTCGCTGATAAAAGTGGGTTATGAGTTTCATTATTTTAATGAGGGGTTTACAAAGGCTGATCTGCACAAGATCATAGTGGATTTAGCCAGAAAAGAAAACGGATCGCTATTACGAAACAACAATTATTGGAATAGAATAGCCGAATTAAGTCAGCAGTTTCAACCGGCAATACCTGTTTATATTATTACTCCGAATAGTGCCAAATACTTTGTCGGCGATAAACCTACCACTGCTTTGAATTTACACTGGCAAACCTATACCCCAAATGATTCGTTAAGCAGATGGATCGAGCAGGCCTGGTTTACACCTGATAACGATATTAAAGTGATTGAAGGTAATAGTAAACCATCAGGAACTAATTTTACCAATTCGATTATGAAATCAGGTGATAGGGGCGGTTCTGCTTTCGAGGTCGGTACATCAAATGGCAAGCCGACAATAAAACTTAAAAATAGTAATCAGGCACCGGTTGCTATTGATACCACAACACAGCAACTGGCAATTTACCCCGGTAGAAACACTGTGGATGCAACGTATTTGATGGGTGCTTTGCAAGCTATAGCTACTTTTAGCCAGCTTAAGATAAATGTTAAGATATATAACGATCCAGCCGGTATCCCTGCCGGACAAAGTTGGGTATTCTGGTTGTCTGATAAACCATTTGATGCAGGACTCAGCCTAAAAGCCAGACACATATTTAAATATGAAGGCGGCTCAATCAATAACACAGCTTCATGGATTAACACTAACGATCAGTATGCTGTGGACGGGCAGGATAAGCAAATAGCTCTATTTAAACTGATTAGTACAATACATAAAAACGAGGCATTAATATGGCATGATGGTTTTGGTAAGCCTGTTTTAAGCCAAACAAAAACATATAAACCAGATACCTACCATTTTTATTCACGATTTAACCCGACCTGGAATGATCTGGTATGGAGCGATGAGTTTCCAAAGCTGATCTTTAAACTCATCATTGATAAAAACGGTTCGATAGAGAACAGCCAGTATGATCGCCGGGTAATGGATCAGGAACAATTGATGCCGCATTATGAGCCGATAGTGAATAATAACAAACCAACCGATCAAATAAAGCAACAAACAGATCTCTCGCATTATTGCTGGTTTGCTTTGGTTGTGATTTTTATGATAGAACGGTGGTGGGCGCACAAAAATAAAGCAGTACTAAAAAATGATTAAACCAAGGGGTGCACATCAAATAAAAAGCATGCGTAATTGGTACATCACGTACCGGATTATTGCTGATGTGCTTTTTGGTGCTGCCTTTGCCATTATCTTAAAGTCGATATTTTTAAGTTCCATAGGTTTTGCTGCGGGAATATTTGGAGTGGTTTTTATTTCACTTGTAATGTGGCACCGGGCCTGGCAGATCACCGAAAGTTCAATTTCCAATTATCTTGACCGTCGGTACCCGCAACTGGAAGAAAGTGCCCAACTATTTATAAAGCCAGAAACTGAGCATAATTTTTTAGAATATCTACAGCTTTCAAAAATTGAACAGGAACTGAGTTTGATCCCTGTGCAACAGAAACAATTTATAAAACCATTTTTGTGGGGAGTTATAGCTTTAATTTTATCTGTTTTTTTGAGTACGCTATTGAAGGGAGGAGGGCATCACCTTTTAATGCATGATGTGACTAAAGTCGGCGAGACCAATACAAAACCTGGCATAGCCGAAAAGGTATTACCACAAATATCAGCAGTTGAACTTACAATTACTCCACCTGCATATACGGGCAAAGCTCGCCATCGGCAAGATAAATTCACGATATTGATCGAAGAGGGCGGTGTGGCTGCCTGGAAAATAGCTACCAATATTGCGGTAAAAAAAGTGTCGATATTATTCAACGACAAAGAAACAATTGTTTTGAAAAGTGCAAACTATGATCAAACAACATGGATAGCTCAAAAGCAGATCACCCAACCAGGATTTTATCAGATAAGTGTTGATGGTAAACTTTCGGACTTATATCAAATGCAGGTTATTATAGACCAGTCCCCTCTAATCCACATCAAAACGCCTAAACAGTATACCTATATAGATGCCGGTGAAGCTCCCAGGGTAAATATTGATGCCGTTGTTAGTGATGACTATGGAGTTAATGATGCTCAACTAATTGCTACCGTGGCCAAGGGCAGCGGAGAGGCGGTTAAGTTTAAGGAGTATAAAATGGATTTTTCAACATCGTTTGGCAGCCACCTTGCTCAATATAACCTGCAAAAAATCATCAGTCTGCCAACACTCAACATGGAGCCTGGTGATGAGCTTTATTTTTATATTCAAGCTACTGATACCCACCAGCAGCAAAGCCGTACAGATGTATACACGGTATCTATTCAGGATACGGCTCAATTGCTGAGCATGGATGGTGTGCTGAGTGGGGTTAATCAAAAGCCTGAATTTTTTAGGAGTGAACGTCAGATCATTCTTGATTCTGAAAAACTGCTTAAAGAAAAAGACAGCATCAGCGTGGAGCAATTTAAAAGCCGGAGTAATGACCTGGGTACCGATCAAAAGTTATTACGCCTGCGTTACGGCAAATTTTTGGGCGAGGAATCAGAATCGGATATAGGCGGGGACGATAATGATGCCGTTTCGGACATTAAAAATTATGGTAATGCCGCCGTGATACTGGATAAATACACTGATAAACATGATAACGCCGAAGATGCCGGCTTTTTTGATCCGGAACTGAAAGCACAACTAAAGGCTACACTAACCGAAATGTGGAAGGCCGAGCTACAGCTAAGATTGTATAAACCGCAAGATGCTCTACCTTTTGAATATAAAGCCTTGCGTTTGTTAAAAGATCTGCAGCAAAAATCAAGGGTATATGTCGCTAAAACATCATACAACGCACCACCTTTAAAGTTAGAAAAGCGTTTGAGCGGTGACCTTAGCAAAATAAACCAACAGGTAAATCAACAGGACATAAAGCCAGTTGCAGACCAACAAGCAGATATTAAAAAAGCGGTGGCAATATTGCAGCAACTAAAATCACAGCCTGTGTTGGGCAATGCGGATCGGTATGTACTTACCTCAGCCAATCAGCAACTTAGTATAAAGGCATCGGCCGAGCCGGGAAGTTATCTAACTGCCTTAAGTGCCATGCGAAGAATTTTAACGACCAAAAAAGAGATAAGACCTCAAGATATTGCTATAGTTGAAAAGGCTATTCAAAAGATACTGCTGCCAGCCAAAAAAATGCCATCGACAGCTCAAAATCCGGTTGATATGGGACTATCAAAGGAGTATTATAAAAACCTTAACCATTTAAACAAATAACCGCGCATGAACTGGAATAGCCTTGTAGTGATTATTTGTGTTGTGGTTACAATATTTGCTGTATGGAAGGAGCTTATTCGGGTTAATAAAGGATATCTTATTTTACGCGTTCTGGCAGTATTAATAGCTGCTGCAGCATTAGGCTGTATTGCTTTACCATTAACCTATCAGACCAATGTCCATCAGCAAGATAATCACGAAGCCATTTTACTTACGTCAGGGTTTAACACTGATAGCCTGGATAAGTACCTCAATGACAAACTGTTTTCCCTGGATAAAGCTATTAAAAACAGTAAAGTGAAATCTTTAGGCAGCATAGATGAACTGACGGGCGATTCAACTATTACCCAACTGAGGATATTGGGTGATGGTTTAACTGAAAGTCAGTTACAACAATTGTATCACTTGCCCGTGGTATTCAAACCGGAAGAATTTAAACAAGGTATCACCGCTATCAACTGGAATGAAAAATTAAAAGCTGGTGATGAATTAACTATTCAGGGAACTTATAAAAACTCATCCGCTCAAAAAATAAAGTTGCTGTTAAAAGGTTTAAGCACCTCTTTAGATTCTGCTTTCGTTGAGCCAGACAGTACAGCTATTTTCCATTTAAAAAACACACCGAAAGTTTCAGGCAGAACCGTATATAATTTAATGGTTATTAGCGGTGCCGACACGCTTGAAAAAGAAAACTTACCCGTACAAATAGAGACTGCAAAACCATTAAATGTATTAATGCTTACAGCATCGCCCGACTTTGAAAGCAGGTTTTTAAAAAACTGGCTTTCAGGGAATGGATATGGCGTGGCTGTAAGGTCGACTATTAGTAAGGATAAATTCAGTACCGAATTTATTAACCTGCCCCGGTTGTCTTTAGATCATCTTTCTGCACAGATAATTAATAAGTTTGATGTGTTGATAGGAGATCTTTCGGTATTAAAATCACTGAGCGATCAGGAGGCGACAACTTTAAGGTCGGAGGTAACTCAAAACGGACTGGGTATCATTATAAAAGCCGATAGTACATTAAAAAGCGATTCATGGCTGCAAAGTAATTTCTCGGCCGGGCGTTTACAGGGCCGGGATACCATTCCATCTTCAATATATATTACCGGGAACAATCAAAAATTAGCAAAGCTGAATAATAATCTGGTCGATATAAAATTTCAAGTGGGTACTCAGCCATTAATAAATGATGAGCATGGCCATATACTGGCCAGCAGCATTTTAACCGGAAGCGGTAAATTAATATTTACCACGTTGAATAATACGTTTAGTTGGGTATTGGCGGGTAATAAAAATGATTATGCGGCATTATGGTCATTTTTAATTAATAAAGCTGCACAAAAGGTGCCAGCTATTAAAAATTGGGATGTGTTGACAGCAATGCCATCTGTTTTAAGTCCGGTTAATTTACAATTAAATGGCTCGGCCTCAAAAGCATTAGTAGATGATAAGTTTGGTGTTTCAGGGCAACAAAATCCGCTTTTACCATTTGAAAATAGCTTTTCGTACTGGCCGCAAAATACCGGCTGGCAGTCGATAAAAGCGAATGCTGGAGGCTTGGGCTGGTTTTATATATATGGCAATGATGATTGGAAAAGCCTGCGAGTACTTAAAAAGCAATTGGATACTAAAAATTACGTGGAAAAAAATGTGATTATGAATAATGTAACAAAACAGATACATGGAAATGTGAGAAATACTGTGCCGAAAATATATTTTTATGTTTTGCTGCTGTTAGCATGTACGTTTTTGTGGGCCGAGGCTAAAATTTCGCAGGCCACATCATCCTCTGCCAAAAGGGAGGTTAAAAATAATCTTAAAATTTAAAAATAGGTTTTTAGGGTATCCAATTATGAGATGCTTGAGACACTAAGGAGGAACATACTTTGAGAAGACGCGACTTTATTTATTTAACGGGTATGGGGGCTGGAGCGTTGCTGCTGCCCGATCTATCCGCATTTGGTAAAACAATTGATCCGGCTCAGGCCCTGGAGGGCGTTGACGTAAAAATCAAGAAGGAGCTGGCAGATGTAGCTTTAAATACGGCCAAATCAAACGGAGCTACTTATGCCGACGTCAGGATAGGGCGATACCTGAACCAGTTTGTTATCACCCGTGAAAACAAGGTGCTTAACGTAGCCAATACCGAATCGTATGGCATCGGTATCCGGGTTATAGCCAATGGTTGCTGGGGGTTTGCAGCCACTAATGATGTAACCAAGGAAGGTATGGCCAAAACTGCTTTAAAAGCGGTTGCCGTAGCCAAAGCTAATGCTAAAATTGGCGGTGCACCCGTGCAGCTTGCCCCTCAAAAAGGTTACGGCGAGGTAAGCTGGAAAACACCGATAACTAAAAATGCTTTCGAGGTACCTATTAAAGAAAAAGCCGATCTGTTATTAAACGCCAATGGTGTGGCTATGGCGGGTGGTGCCAACTTTGTAAACTCTATCATGTTTGCGGTAAACGAGCAAAAATATTTTGCATCAACCGATGGTTCATATATTGATCAGGACGTGCACAGGCTTTATCCAAGTTTTACGGTTACCAAGATCGATCCTTCGGCAGGTGCTTTTGAAACACGCCGTTCATTAAGCTCGCCGGTAGGTATGGGGTACGAATATATGGATCCCCTGGCCAGCGAAAAGGTTTTGGGTGTTACTCCTCGCTATAAAAATCGTTATGACATATTAGAGGATATTAAATATGCCACCCAGCAAGCAGGCGACAAGTTAAAAGCCAAATCTGTTGAGCCGGGTAAATATGACCTGGTGCTTGACCCTTCACATTTGTGGCTAACTATCCATGAATCAGTGGGGCACCCAACCGAGCTCGACCGCGTTTTGGGTTACGAAGCCAATTTTGCCGGTACCAGTTTTTTAACATTGGATAAATGGAAATCAGGTAAATTCAATTTTGGCAGCAAGGCCGTAAATATCGTAGGCGATAAAACGCAGGTTGGTTCGTTAGGTGCTGTTGGTTATGATGATGAAGGCGTACAATGTAAAAAATGGGATATTATCAAAGATGGTATTCTGGTTAACTACCAGGCCATTCGTGATCAGGCACATATCATCGGTCTGAATGAATCGCAAGGCTGCTGCTATTCACAAAGCTGGCAGGACGTACAGTTTCAGCGTATGCCAAACGTGTCGCTTCAGCCGGGTAAAACTCCACTGAGTGTTGATCAGATGATCAAGAATGTAGAAAAAGGAGTATACATCATTGGTGATGGATCATTCTCCATTGATCAGCAGCGTTATAATTTCCAGTTTGGTGGTCAGCTGTTTTATGAGATCAAGGAAGGGAAAATCGTAGGTATGCTGAACGATGTAGCCTATCAGGCAAATACACAAGAGTTCTGGAACTCCTGTGCGCAGGTTTGTGATGAGCGCGACTACCGTTTAGGTGGAGCTTTTAATGATGGTAAGGGCCAGCCAATGCAGTCAAGTGCGGTATCGCATGGCGCTTCAACCGCGCATTTTAAAGGAGTTAACGTAATCAACACTAAAAGAAAGATCGGATAATTGAATTATGCCTATATTAAATAAAGAAGAAGCACAGGCTTTGTTAAAGAAGGTGCTTGCCTATTCAAAAGCCGAAGAGTGTGAAGCAAGCCTGAACGGCAGCGAAGGCGGTAATATCAGAACGGCCTTAAACGCGGTATCAACAGCAGGTGATATCAGTGTGATGAGCCTGTCGGTGACTTCGGTTTTTGGAAAAAAAGCCGGAACTGCCACCATAGATGAATTTAGTGACGAGGCACTGGAAAGGGTAGTGCGTAGAGCAGAAGAATTAGCTCAGCTGGCCCCGGCCAACCCCGAGTATATGCCGGTATTAGGTCCACAGAATTTTCCGGACTCCATAACCTATAATGCGAATACTGCAGGCATGACACCTGACAGTCGTGCCGAGTTGGTGGCTAAAAGCCTGTCAGTTACTAAGGATGCTAAACTTCAGGCGGCGGGTTTCCTTGAAAATTCAACAAGCTTTAATGCCATGATGAATTCAAAGGGTTTGTTTGCCTTCAACAAAGGTAATGATGTTACATTCTCAGTAACTACCCGAAACGAAGCAGGTACAGCATCTGGCTATGCGGCCAGGGGTTTTACGGATGTAAGCAAGCTGGATACTTTTGCGGCTACCAAAATTGCTGCAGGCAAATGCCTGAGCTCGTCGGGAGCAAAAGCTATTGAGCCCGGAAAATATACCGTGATATTAGAGCCTGTGGCTGCTACCTATATGATGGAAAACATGTTCCGTTTCGACGCACGGAGCGCGGAAGAAGGGCGGAGTTTTTTAAGTAAAAAAGGCGGCGGTACACGTTTAGGAGAACAGCTGATGGATCCTAAGGTTACTATTTACTCCGACCCATTTAATGCCGATTTGCCTTCAGCAACCTGGAGCGGCGAAGGTTTACCACGTGAAAAAACGACGTGGATAGATAAAGGTGTGGTTAAAAACCTGAGTTATTCCCGCTACTGGGCCGAGAAAAAAGGAGTTAAACCAATGCCCGGCCCTGGAAATATTATTATGGAAGGTGGTGATGCCAGTCTGGAAGACCTGATCAAGAGCACCGAGCGTGGTATATTGGTTTCACGTTTGTGGTATATCCGTATGGTTGATCCTCAATCATTGTTACTCACGGGCCTTACCCGCGATGGTACGTTTTATATTGAAAACGGTAAGATCAAATTCCCGGTGAAAAACTTCCGTTTTAATGAAAGTCCCGTAATTATGCTGAATAACCTGGAGGCCTTAGGTAAACAGGAGCGCAGCATTAGCGTGGAGAGCTACAGAAGCTATCTTATTCCACCTATGAAAATACGCGACTTTACGTTTAGTTCATTATCTGACGCGGTTTAATCTTCTTCTTTAGTCCGGTGTAAATTGATTCCGGATATTAATTTAATGCGGCATGCTGATCAAGTCAGTATGCCGCATTTTTAATATAAATAAGACATGCTTTGTATAATTGTATATACATATTTTTAAAAGGTAACATTAGCTTAATATAGCGCGTTTACTTTTGCCGCAATTCTCCGGAAAAGGACATGGCAGATAACTTCATCAATCATCATGTTAATGATTGGGTTGCGGGAGATGAGCGGGCTTTTAAAAAAGTATTCGATTATTACCTTCCCAAACTAACAGCGGCTTCATTCAGATCTATCAAAAAAAGAGAAGAATCTGAAGAGCTTGCGTTAAATGTTTTATTGAATATCTGGCAGTATAAATTTCATATTCATACCATTAATGATTTTGAAGATTACTTGTACGGGATATTGCGTAACCAAATATCAAGATATAACCGCAAAAAGCTTCTGCTTACCGATGAGCTGGATAGTGTTCCTTTAAGTAATTTAGGCACTGTTGACCATCCTGAACTTTCCATTCATGAGTTGCAGTTGCGCTATGAAATAGCATTGAGTAAGCTGCCAACAAAACAACGAGAGGTATTTTTGCTAAGCAGGGAGCAGGGGATGAGCCAAAAACAAATTGCCCAGCAAAAAAATATTTCGGTTAATACCGTTAATAATCAAATTACGGCCTCACTCAAATTTCTCCGTAAAGAGTTTCAGGATTACCCTGAGGCTTTACCTGTCATACTTTTAATTGGCACAACAGCCGCTTACCAACTTATTCATCATTAAGCTCATACAACTATAAATAATAAATTTATTTTATAGTGCTTATAATCAATGGTTTGATTGTTTTTTGGCACTTAATTGTGTTAAGGTTAGGTTAATTCTATATCAAGTTTCTTGAACGCATAGTTGTTCTATTTCCTTTATGGCATCTCATATATAAAGGGTAAAAAATGGAAAGACCAGGCCAGGACGCATTAGTAAAATATTTTAGGGGGGAAAGTGACTCAGCTGAAGAAAAACTCATTGAGTTATATCTGGCAATGGATATTGATCAGGATTACGTGAAAGCCTGTTTAAAGGAAGCTGCCGAAAAAATGGAGCATGAACCCAAACCTGAATGGATAGGTGAGGGTGCGACCAAAGCCTGGAATGATTTTGAGGCACGCAAATTTAATTACCCTTCAATACCGGTTAAAACAATTCCCTTATGGAAAAAGCTAACCATTGCCGCATCGGTATTATTATGCATAGCCGTTGGCGCTATTTATCTGAAACCTTTATCTGATCCAAATAATAAGATAGCGAAAAACACTGCACATCATATACAAACAGACCGCGGTCCGGGCGGTAACAGGGCAACGCTTACATTGGCAAATGGCCGCAGGATAGATCTTAACAGTGTTCAAAATGGGGCTGTGGCTATGCAGGGGCAAACCAACATCGTCAAAACAACAGATGATAAACTGGTTTATAATACAGGTCAGGAACAGGCTGTTGATACAGCGGCGCTCATAAACATGCTTACAACGCCTAATGGCGGGCAATATAAACTAACCCTGCCCGATGGCAGTAAGGTATGGCTTAATGCCGCATCTTCTATACAGTATCCTACAAAATTTACCGGCAGCCGGCGTGAGGTAACACTTCAGGGCGAGGCTTATTTTGAAGTGGCCAAAAATGCCCGCATGCCATTTACTGTAAAGCTTAATACGATGAATGTTGAAGTTTTAGGTACTCATTTTAATATCATGGCCTATAACGACGAACCGTCAATTAAAACAACGCTTTTAGAAGGATCTGTGCGGTTGAGCAACGCAGAAGGGCAGCAAATGCTTAAGCCGGGGCAGGAAGGCATATTGACCAATAATACAACACGTTTTGTAATAAGAGAAGCTAATACGGAACAAGCGCTTGCTTGGAAAAACGGCCAGTTCATTTTTGAAAATGAAAACATCGCGTCTATATCCAGAAAGCTTACCCGCTGGTATGATGTCAGCGTTACCGACAGCAGAAAAACTAAAGACCTTACCTATACAGGCTCTATTTCCAAATACAAAAATGTATCAGAAGTACTCAAAATGCTGGAGCTTACCGGCACGCTTCATTTCAGGATCGAGGACAGGAGGGTAACCATCATGTAACCCGTTCAGGTTTAATACGCTTACCAAATTAATACTATACAATAAAAACAAAACCCCAATTCATTATTTAAGGATGAAATTTAACATTTACCCTTCAAACTTTAAAAATCGCCTGCCATATAACTTGGCACGCATTATTAAACTAACCTTTTTTTTATTGCTTATTTTAACCTTTAACGTAAATGCCATTGCAAAGGCTCAGCAAATAAGCCTTAATGAAAACGGCGCCTCAATTGCCCGCGTTTTAAAGGAAATAAAAGCGCAAAGCAACTATAATATTTTGTTTAATGATCAAATGCTTGCCGATGCTTATCCGGTAACCGTAAGGGTAAAGGATGTATCATTAACTCAGGCCCTTGATGAGTGTTTTAAAGACCAGCCCCTTACCTACGAAATTTCAAATAACACCATTGTATTAAAAAGAAAGGCCATTGTACGTACCACCATAACCGGTAAGGTAACAGATGCTACAGGCAAACCATTACCTGGTGTAACAATAACCGCCGAGCGTGAAAAAAAATCGGTTGTAACAGATCAGAACGGAGCTTTTACCATTAATACTGAAGTTGGTGATAAACTGATTGTAAAAATGATTGGCTATGCCGATTATACGACCATTATAGGCGACCAAAAAGATTACCAGATTACCCTGAAAGTAAATAACGAGCTGCTAACCGAGGTGGTTGTAGTAGGTTACGGCACGCAGAAAAAGGTTAACATTACCGGCGCTGTAAGTTCAGTGAATGGAACTGATTTGAGCAAAAGACCGGTTACTTCTGTTGGGTCGGCTTTACAGGGCCAAATGCCAGGCGTAACTGTCCGCAACCAGACCGCTTTGCCGGGTCAAAGTGGCGGCGAAATTCGCATAAGGGGTATTGGTACTTTAAATGATGCCAGCCCCTTATTGGTTATTGATGGTGTGCCGAGCGGCGATATCAACATCCTGAATCCGGAGGATATTGAAAATATATCAGTTTTAAAAGACGCGGCTTCATCATCAATATATGGTGTGCGCGGTGCAAACGGTGTTATTTTGGTTACTACTAAAAAAGGTAAAAATAATACCGGTCCATCTATTACTTATAACAACTACTTCGGTTTTCAAACTCCGACGGCTTTACCTAAATACCTCGGATCTGTAGATTATATGGAGCTACTGAATGAGGCAAAAGTAAACGCCGGTGCTAACCCTACCTATACCCAGCAGCAAATTGATATTGCCCGTAACGGTTCAGATCCAAACTATTATGCCAATACTGACTGGATCAAGGAATTATATAAAAAGAACGCGCCGCAGCAGAACCATAACCTAAGCCTTTCTGGTGGTGGTAATAATGTAAACTATTATATATCATACGGGTACCTGAAAGAAGGCGGTTTAATTACCGGGGATAATTATAACTCAGGCAGGCACAATGTGCGGGCACGTGTAAGCACCACCTTGTTTGACAGATTAGTGTTAGATGCCAATATCGGTTATATTGACCGTGCTTATTCAGGTTCAAATGAGGACTTAGGTTCTGGTTCTGGTCCTATTTCCGTAGCACAGCTTATATCACCTTTAGTACCTGTTCGCTTTACTACCGGTGGCTGGGGATATCTGGGTGGTTCAAGAAACCCTATCGCGGTTGTTACTGATGGCGGTTATAATAAATTCAGCTCGCAGGAGTTTACTGCCAATTTACAGGGAACTTTAAACATCACCAGTGATTTCAGGTTACGAGGCCAGTATGGTTTAATACGTTCAAACTCATTGCGTAATCAGTTTGCTAAAACAATTAACTACTATAGCCCGATAGATAATTCGCTCATTTATCAAACCAATAACCCTAATAAGGTTACTAATACTGATTATACCAATTTATACCAAACAGCTATGGCTATGGCCGAGTATGAGCATACGTTTGGTGAAAACCATTACCTGAAAGCATTTGCAGCGGTATCATCTGAACAAACAGTTACGAATAGCTTTACTGCCAGCCGCACCAATTTACCAACGCAAGATCTGGGAAGCCTTAACTTAGGAACGCTGAATCAGCTTAACTCATCTTCAGGTACACAAAATGCGCTGGAATCTTTGTTTGGCAGGGTAAACTATGCCTATAAACAACGCTATTTATTAGAAGGCGATTTTAGGTACGACGGTTCATCACGTTTTGCACCTAATCTGCGCTGGAACTGGTTCATGGCTGGTTCCGCAGGCTGGGTGTTTTCTGAAGAGAACTTCTTTAAATCTCTCAAACACATTATTGAATCTGGAAAATTACGTGTATCCTACGGAACGCAGGGTAATGATAAGATAGCGCTTCCAGGTCAGCCGCCTATAGACTTCGCTTATCTGGCAAACATTGGATCTGTAACTACCGAGCCTATCGGTAATGTGCTTACCGTGGGTTACCGCCAAACCGGTATTCCTAACACTCTTTTAACCTGGGAGTCGGTAACTAAACAAAATATAGGCTTAGACCTTGTGATGCTGAAAGGCCGTTTAGGTGTTACTGCCGATTATTATATTGATAATACCAATAACATTTTATTAAGTGTACCACTGCCCGATGTTTTAGGCACAGGTTATCCACCGCAAAATGCCGGTAAAGTACAAAACAAAGGTTGGGAGTTGGCCGTAACTTATAAAGATAAGATACAGGATTTTAACTACAGCGTATCGTTCAATATATCAGATGTAAAAAACAAAGTAGTAAGCCTGGGTAATGTTCCGCCAACCTTTGGCGATCAGGTTAAAATAGTAGGTTATCCGATTGATTCCTTCTACGGTTTTGTGGCCGACAGAATATCGCAGGTATCTGATTACAACTATGACGCCAATACCAAAAAGTACACCCCAAAATTTGCTTATGATGCCAGCTACCCCATGCAACCGGGCGATTTAATGTACAAAGACCTGAACGGCGATGGCAAAATAACTCCTGATAAGGATATGAAAGTTATTGGCAGCCCTATTCCACGCTATACTTACGGGTTTACTACAAACATGGCTTATAAAGGCTTTGACTTAACTGTGTTTTTACAAGGTGTAGGTAAGGCTAATGGTTATATCAATGGCGCGGCACGGTACGCTTTTATCAATGATAGCTCAAATCCGCAACAGATCCATTTAGACAGATGGACACCAACTAATACCGATGCCAGCTACCCAAGATTGGTTTATGGTTACTCGTACAACGAACGCTTATCAACCAAATGGCTGGAAGATGCTTCTTATTTCCGGGTAAAAAACATTCAGTTAGGTTATACCCTGCCTAAATCAATTACCGAGAAATGGCATGTTGGTCGTCTGCGTGTATATGCATCGGCAGATAACTTGTTCACCAGTACCAATTTTTATTATGGCTATGATCCTGAGTCGCCGGTGTCGGCCGGTGGGTACTATCCACAGGTTAAAACCTACGTATTTGGCTTAAACCTTAATTTAAAATAACAACCCCATTAAATAAAAAGACATTTCAAAAATGAAACATAAATTCATCTATTTCGCGCTCCTGTTTCTCTTTGTGTTTAGTTCATGCAGAAAGGATTTTCTGAACAGGGAACCGCTGTCTGATATCTCTGATGATACTTTCTGGACAACGGAAGAGCAGTTGACGCTTGCCCTAAATGGCTTATATGCCAATATTAAGAATGATAATACTGTAGCTATGGATCAAATGGGCGATAACAGCATTAACTCTTCCACAACCGATAATTATAGAATGATAAGCAGTGGTAATTATGGTACTGATTGGGGTACTGTAAATGACGAGTGGAGAAATATGTATGCCGGCATACGCCAGTGTAACGTTTTTCTGCAAAACTATCAAAAGGCTACAACAGTAACCGATGCTAAAAAAGCGCAGATGGCCGGCGAAGCTAAAACTATCAGGGCATACCTGTATATGGATCTTACCTTGTTATATGGTGATGTTCCGTTAGTTACCAAACCATTAAACGTTGACGAGCTTTATGGCCCGCGTAACCCTAAGAAAGATGTGGTAGATTTTATTTTAACCGAATTACAGCAAGCTGCCGATATGATGCAGGCGGCTCCGCAAACCGGTGCAACATTAGGCAGACTAAGCAAAGGCGCTGCATTGGGTTTAAGAGCACGTATGGCTCTTTATGACGGCCGCTGGGCCGAAGCTGAAAAATCAGCCAAAGCGGTGATGGATCTGGGCGTATATTCTTTATACTCAACCGGAAAACCCGCGACCGATTATTATACTTTGTTTACTTATGCCGGCAAACTATCGGCAGGGGCTAACAAAGAAACCATTATGGCCCGCATCAACTTAACGGATGTAAGCATGCACAACATCAGTCGCGAAACGCAGGTGCCCGATCAGGCTTCGCGCTACAATCCTACCAAAGCATTGGTTGACGCTTACTTGTGTACAGATGGTTTGCCGATTGATAAATCGCCTTTATACAAAGAAGATACTTACGAAAATATTTGGGCCAACCGTGATCCGCGTATGCGCATGACCATTTTAGCTCCGGGAGGTGCCTGGGGTGGTAAAAAAGACGGTAATCCGGCTAATACCAATCCGCTGATTTTTACAGCACCTAAATTTGTGGCAGATAAGCTGGGTAGTGTTACCATAACCGGATACTATTATACCAAGTATGTTGAGCTATCTACCGTATCGCAGGTATCAAAAGATCAGAACGATATCCACATCCTACGCCTTGCTGAGATTTTATTAACTTACGCGGAAGCCAAACTGGAAGAAGGAACACTTACACAAGCTGATATTGACCTTACCATCAATAAATTAAGGGATAGGGTAGGCATGAAAAGAATGTCGATCACTGAGCTTGCAGCTAATGGTCTTGATCTGCGTACCGAAATCAGAAGGGAACGCCGTGTTGAGTTGGCCCGCGAAGGTCAGCGCTGGTTTGACATGATGCGCTGGAAACAAGGTGCATTGCTTGGTGCGGATGTAAAAGGAGTGAAAAGATCATTAGTTTTATCTCAAAGCCAGGTAAGTAATGTAGCGGTTGATAACGATGGCTATGTGATCGTTCAAACCGGAAGGCAATTTGTAGACCCTAAGCATTACCATTGGCCGGTTCCGCTTGTTCAAACACAAAGAAACCCTGCGTTAGGTCAAAATCCGGGTTGGTAAATAAAGGTTTCATAATTAATAATTCAGTAAATGAGAAAATTTAAATACGCGGCCTTGCTGTTGGCTGTAATAGGATTGAATGCCTGTTCCAAAAAAACAGCCGGCGCAAAACATGGGAAAGATTTTTCAAATACCCTGCGTGTAATGTCATATAATGTGCATCATTGTAATCCGCCTTCAAAGCCGCGGTTTATTGATGTGAACGCGGTAGCAATGGCTATCAAAGCACAGCACCCCGATCTGGTGGCCGTACAGGAGATTGATGTAAACACCGTACGTTCAGGAAAGATCAACGAAGCCAGCCAGATAGCCCGGATAACCGGTATGAATTTTTACTTTGCCAAAAGCATTGATACCGATGGGGGAGACTACGGTGTATTGATATTATCTAAATTTCCCATTTCGGAAATGACCACGCATCGCTTGCCAACCGACGAAACCACAAAAGGCGAACACCGGGTATTAGCTACGGTAAAAGTTACCCTGCCATCGGGCAAGCAGATTCGTTTTGGATGCACCCACCTGGATGCTCAGCACACCGAAACCAACCGTTTGCTGCAGATAACTGAAATTAATAAGCTGGCCGAGGCCGAAAAATTACCTTTTATTATTGCTGGCGATCTTAACGCTCGTCCAGGTTCAAAAGTGATCAATTTGTTGGATGAAAAGTTTAACCGTACATGTAATTCATGTGGTTTTACCATTCCGTCGGTTAACCCTAAATCAACCATAGATTTCGTTGCTTACTTGCAAAAAGACAAGTTTAATGTGATTAGTCATGAAGTAGTGCAGGAGCATTACGCATCTGACCATTTACCTGTTTTATCAGTAATACAATATATCCCCTAAACCTTAAGCATTTTCAATACCTATTGAAAAGCCCGGTAACGGGTAAAGGCCATTTCTGAAAAGGAGTGGCCTTTTGCATTTGAAGATCATCGTGGTATCATTTTGACATGGTTTTGTAATATTGAGGGGGCCGTCTTTTTCATTTAATACCAATCGGTATATTTGTACTGTGAATTAAAATAAATGAAGTAAGTAACATGCGATAGAAAATACCAATTGGTATTTTCTATCGCATGTGTAGATATCGAACTATAAGTTCATAATAAAATAAAATATACCAATCAGTATAATTATATGAATCCTGTAAAACGCCAGATACTTCTTATTACGGTTATAGCCGCAGCTATCATGGAGCTGATAGATACTTCAATAGTAAACGTAGCACTGAATTATATGAGCGGAAACCTCGGTGCAACGCTCGAAGATATTTCATGGGTAATCACCTCTTATGCTATAGCCAATGTTATCGTGATCCCGATGACCAGCTTTTTGGTGAATAATCTCGGTCGGCGTAATTACTACATAGGTTCCATCATCCTTTTTACCTTTTGTTCGTTCATGTGCGGTAATGCCACCGGAATTTGGGAACTGGTGGCATTTCGCTTTCTGCAGGGCCTGGGTGGGGGAGCGTTGCTTTCCGTTTCGGCTACGGTAGTTTTTGAATTGTTCCCGAAAGAAAAACAGGCTACAGCAAGTGCCTTGTTTGGCATAGGTGTTTTTATAGGCCCTACCATCGGCCCAACGCTTGGAGGTTATATCACCGAAAATTACTCATGGCCCTGGATTTTTTATATCAATATCCCAATTGGGATAGCTGCTGCTATATCTTGTTTTATTTTATTGTTCGAACCGGTTATCAAACACCAAATCAAAAATATTGATTGGATTGGTATCTTCTTACTCATTATTGGCATAGGATCGTTACAGGTGGTTTTAGAAAGGGGGCAAACAGATGATTGGTTTGCAGCCGGTTATATTGTTTTTTTAACGGTTGTGGCAGCTATATCGCTCACAGCTTTTATCATATGGGAACTATATGCCGAAAACCCGGTAGTTAATCTGCGTATACTTCGTTTCCGGTCATTAAGTATAGCAGCCGTACTTACTTTTATTACCGGGATAGGCATGTATACATCCATTTACCTTACACCGGTTGTTGCCCAGCGCTTGCTTGGTTTTACCCCAACACAATCAGGCTTATTACTTTTACCAGGATCGATAGTAGCGGTGCTGGCGCTGATACTCACCGGTAAATTGTTGCAAAAAGGTGTTTCGGCCGCTTTGATCGTGTTTTTCGGCTTTTTATGTTTTATTTATTTCAACTGGTCAATGTCAAGGATAAACCTGGAAACACCGGCTATTGAAATTGCTTTGAATCTCATTTTCAGGGCTATAGGTATGGCGCTCCTGACAGTTCCTTTGGGTACATTGGCGGTATCCTCATTAGAGGCTAAGGATATGCCGCAAGGTACAGCCTTAAATAACATGATGCGCCAGTTGGGCGGTTCGTTTGGTATTTCCATCATCAACACCTATGTAGCACGTCGTATTGCTTCGCACCGTATGGACTTGATAACTCACATCACTGCTGATAATCCGGTTTCTATCAGCCGTATCAGCAGCTATACCGGTTTGTTCCAGCAAAAGGGTTTTAGCTTGCTCGATGCTAAACAAAAGGCTATGCAATTGATAGAGAACGTAGTGGTTAAACAATCTTCTTTTTCCAGTTACCTTGACGGGTATTTCCTGATCGGGTTGTTTTTTGCCATCGTATTGCCTTTATTACTTTTTGTGGCTAAAAGGGATAAAAAGCGACCTGTAGTAATTCCATCTTCTGATCACTAAATTAAGTTGGGGGGGGTGTTAATATAAATTTAACATTGGTGTTTTGTTATATAAATATATCTGCCCGTAATTTGCAATCCAATTATGGGAACAGTGAATATGCCCTTACTGCATACTTTAGAAGGGTTTGAAAGCATATTTAAAGATAATTATACTCCGCTTTTCAGGTACGTTAATTCTATAGTGAATGATGATGACCTGGCAAAAGATGTACTGTCTGACCTGTTTTTAAATTTATGGCAGCAAAAGGATAAATTACAGATCAATGAACTGAAGCCCTATTTATTCCGTGCTGCTAAAAACGTCTCATTAAAGGCTTTAACATCTCGCTATAATACCTCAGAATTACCTGACTATGCTTTTAATATTCCTGAAAATACCTATAACCCCTTTGAAAAGTTTGTTGCCAAGCAATCTATAAAAATTGTTGAAACCTTGATCAACCAGTTGCCTTTACACCGTAAAGAAATGATTGAGCTCAGATTGTTAGGCCTAAAAAATGCCGAGATAGCTCAGGTGCTCGATATTACCGAGAAAAAGGTAGAGTATAATATGCGCGAGGCTATTGAACAGCTTGGCCATGCGGTTAGTAACAGTAATTTGGATAAGGCCACCATTGCAGGCGGGCTCATGATGGTTAATATCCTGTTTATAATATTCTAAAGCTATAAAAGCTTGTCATTTAGACTACGAACCGGAAATTATTCCGGTTTTTTTGTTTTTGGTGGTATTTAACAGAAAGTTAACAAACTGGTAATTTTCTCTTTAGGTGGAAACCGGCTCAGCTATGCTCTTTATATAAAATTAAAGAGCGTGAACTGGGAAACATTATTGAATTATGTAAACGGCGAAAGCCATGCTGATGAGGCAAAGGAGGTTTTGGACTGGGCAGGGGAACAAACTGAACACCGGTACCTGCTCACTTACCTGCAACGGAGAAAGCAACAGCTGAATTATCCGCTCAAACAAAGCGACATTGACGAGCAGTGGCTGCATTTGCTTAACCGCATATTTGAATTGCCCGCATCTGAAAACAAAAGAGGCTTTCAAAAATATTACAGACTAACCGGTATTGCTGCCAGTTTATTATTGTTTTGCTTTTTGGGTTGGTTGTTTGTAAAAAATCCTGAAAACGGCATAAATAGCACTACTCAAACCTTACAAAGTGCCCAAAACGCGGGTGGCCGTCTTACTTTGCCCGATGGTACGCAGGTGTTCATGACACCCAATTCCAAAATAACTTATACTAATTCATTTAATGCCGAAAAACGTGAGCTAACATTAACCGGCGAAGCTTTTTTTGATGTTAAGCATGATGCGCACAAACCTTTTATCATCCGTACCAACAATCATTTGGCGGTAACCGTACTGGGAACTTCTTTTAACGTTTACTCGCGCCCTAAAGCGAATATCGAAGTTAAGGTAGCTACGGGATTGGTAGGTATCACAGCAAATAACAAATCACACTTTTTAAAGGCTGGTCAGCAACTCATCTACAAATTAAATAGCGGCCAGATAACCATTAAGCAGGTAAATACACAGGACGCTTCATCCCTGCAAAACCAAACTTTAGTTTTTAATGACAACAACGCCGACGAGATAGCCGAAAAATTACAGCGCTGGTATAATATCAACGTTGAAGTAAATCCATCGGCCAGGAAACGCGCCCGCTTTAGCGGCGAAATGAAAGATACCGGCATTGACAATCTTTTGCAGGGCTTAAGTTATGCCACTGGCTTAAAATATCGCTATAAAAACCCTCATACAGTTATAATATTCTGATCACACACATATGAAACAACTTAAACTTTTACTTTTTATTCGGAAAAAATTATACCCGCTTTTGCTCATGCTACTCTTTTCGGCTGTAGTAAAAGCACAGGTAAAACCTGCTGATCAATACAGTTTTGGTCAAAAACGGTTGAGCATCCAAAGCATAGTAAATACACTTAAAACAAAGTATGGCTACAAGGTATCTTTTGATGCCGATGTAAATATGAACAGTCTTGTCTCATTACCTGAGGAGACATTGAAATTTGAAAAACTTGCCCAGGTGCTGCAGCAGGCAAGTATTGGCATAAAAAATATCAATGGTAACCTGGTTATTAAAAAGCTAAACCTGGTTAGGGTAAGCGGCACCGTAATTTCTGCCGAAGATAAATCGCCGCTTGCAGGAGTTAGCGTGAGCGATAACAATAAAAAGCTGTTAACCTTTACCAATAACAACGGTGGTTTCACGGTTTCCATCCCTGATGGCAGTTCATTGCAATTTTCAACTGTAGGGTTTGATACGCAAAGCCAGGTTTTTGATAAAAGTACAGCCGGGATAACTATTACTTTAGCCAAAGCTAATTCAACACTGAATGAGGTAATTGTAACTGCCTTAGGCATTAAGCGTGATGAAAAAGCGCTTGGCTATTCTGCCACTAATATCAAAAATGAGCAGCTGACCGATGCGCTTTCAAGCAACTGGACCGATGCGCTTTCCGGAAAAGTGGCAGGTTTAAACCTGGTGCGGTCAAACTCAGGACCTACTGGTTCCAACAAAATTATTTTACGTGGCGAAAATAACCTTACCGGTGATAATGAAGCGCTGATTGTATTGGATGGTGTGGTGATCAACAACGGTAGCGGTAGGCGCACAGCGGTTGATGGTGAAAATGTTTATGGTACCGGAAGCGATAATATGCCGGCGGATTATGGTAGCAGTATTAATGATATAAACCCGGAGGATATTGAAAGCGTTTCCATATTAAAAGGCCCGGGTGCGGCCGCTTTGTACGGGCAGCGTGGTGCTAACGGAGCGGTTATCATTACCACTAAATCCGGCAATTCTAAACGTAAAGGTTTGGGGATAACAGTTAACTCCAATGCTTCTATGGAAAAAGTTAACCGCTGGCCCGATCTTCAGTTTGAATACGGACAGGGTACCGGTGGTTCAACCTATTATTCTTATGGTGCCGGGCCTGATGGTGCAAGTACCAGCGCTACCAGCTCGGCCTACGGCCCCCGTTTTGACGGACAAACGTTTTACCAGTTTGATCCGGTTACCCAAAAGCAATCAACCGTAAGAACTCCTTGGGTGCCTTATAAAGATAAGATACGCGACTTTTTTAATACCGGACAAACATTTACCAATTCGGTAAGTATTGACGGGGGAACGGACAAAACCACCGCGCGTTTTTCGGCAACTAACGTTAATAATAAATGGATCATCCCAAATACAGGGTATGAACGTAATAGCGTAGCCTTATCGGTAAACTCCAAGATCAACGATAAGTTAACCATCAGCTCAAAAGTAAATTACCAGAACAAATCAAGCGATAACCTGCCGGGAGCAGGTTACGGAAATCAATCGCCTATGTATTGGTTTATTTTCTGGCAACCCAGTGCTGATCTTGACTGGCTGAAAAACTACTGGGTAAACGGCATGGAAAACCGTAAAATTGAATACCCATTCAGCTCATTCCCCGAAAACCCATACGCGGTTTCATACGAGTTTATCAATAAATCAAACCGTAACGCGGTTACCGGAAACGTACAGGCAACTTATAGTATTACCAAAGAGTTAAGTCTGCAGTTAAGAACTTCGTTAGATATGGGATATGAGCAGCGTGCTCAGGAACGCCCGTACGATGCAGGAACCAAATATCCGTTAGGATCATACCGCACACAGAATATCTTTTCGCAGGAGGTGAGCGGCGATTTCCTGTTACGCTATAATAAACCTATCAATAAAGATGTTACCATAACGGCCACAGCAGGCGGAAGCATGCTCCGCAATACCTACAATAAAGATGAGGTACGTGCCGATTCATTATACTACCCGGGCATTTACACCACAGCCAACTCAAAAGGTACTTTGATAACCTTACCAAATAAAAGCAAATACGCTATCAATAGCTTTTATGGCTTATTATCAACCAGCTACAAAAATTTCTTATACCTTGATTTAACCGGCCGCCAGGACTGGAACAGCGTTTTAGCAACACCGCAAAGAACGGATAAAGTAGGTTTTTTCTATCCATCGGCCAGCGCGAGCTTTATTTTATCTGAAGCCCTTAAACTGCCGGAAACTATTAGTTTGGCTAAACTGAGGGCATCGGTATCAAGCGTGGGTAGCGGCAGTACTATTCCTTATCGTACATCATACGCATATACTCCGGCCGGAAGCACCTATACAGGCGGGTTAAAAAATCCAACCACATTACCTGATGTTAACCTGGAACCATTAAGAACCAATACAATAGAGGTAGGTGCCGATGTAAGGTTATTTAAAAGCCGTTTAGGTTTTGATGTGGCATTATATTCCGGAAATACCAAAAATCAGATATTAAACCGTGTAGTTGATGCTTCATCGGGCTATAGCCAGGCAGTTATCAATATAGGCAAGGTAAATAACAAAGGCATTGAGGTAGCTGTAAACGGCAGCCCGATATCAAACCCCAAAGGCTTTACCTGGTCTGGTAATATTACCTTTTCTGCCAATCGTAATGAAATCAAAGAATTGGCAGATAGTGCTGTGGTACTGCAAACCGGTCCTACAGGTGGTGCTCAGATCATTGCAAAACAGGGTGGCAGTATGGGGGCTCTTTATGGTCGTGGTTATCAGCGCGCTCCTGATGGTCAGGTTATGTTTGATCCTAAAACTGGTTTCGCGCTTATCTCTCCTGATCTGGTTTACCTGGGTAATACGTCACCCAAATGGAAACTGGGTTTTAATAACGATTTTAAATATGAACAGTTCCACTTCAGCATATTGTTTGATGCCCAGTACGGCGCGGTAGCATACTCACTAACATCATATAAACTGGCCGAGCAGGGAAAAACTAAAAACACGCTGCCGGGCAGGTACAACGGTATTATTGGCAATGGTGTTGTTCAAAATCCTGATGGCACCTTCCGCAAAAACGATGTGGTTGCTTCTGATATTGATCAGTATTACCAATCAAACTTTGGTGTTAATAACGCTGAGGGCGCAACTTTCAGCACAAACTTTATCAAGCTGAGAGAGGCGAGGTTTGATTATACTTTACCTGCGAGATTTGCATCACGAATAGGTATACAGCGTGCTACCATAGGCGTTTATGGCCGCGATCTGTTTATCTGGACAAAATGGCCGGGGTTTGATCCGGAATTTGGTACTCTTAATGGTTCGGACATTACACAGGGTTTTGAAATTGGTCAGTTCCCATCTACCAGAACAATGGGTGTTAACCTCGTGATCACACTTTAATCAGCTAAAAAAATGAAAAAAAATATTTATAAAATTATTTGTGCTGTAATGCTGTTTGCCATTGTACAGCCGGCCTGTAAAAAAGGCTTTGAAGAAATGAATACTAATCCTAACAACTCGCCAACCTCATTGCCCGAGCAATTGCTGGCACCGGCGCTTGTTAATGTTTTGACTGCCAATATGCTGCAAAGCCGCCGGTATAATAACGAGCTAATGCAGGTTACTGTTGATGAAAGCGATTCGGAAGGTAAAGTTTTCAGATATGATATTAAAAACACCTGGGGCGATTATACCTGGAATAACTGGTATTTACAATTAACCAACCTTAAGGATATTTACAATATTGCCGGGCAGCCCCTTACTGCTAATAAAGGTTATCAGGGCATATCTCTCATCTGCCAGGCCTGGATATACTCCATGCTAACAGATACTTATGGCGATGTGCCTTATTCTCAATCAAACATGGGTAATTCCGGTAACTTTCAACCAGCATTTGATAAACAGAAAGATATATACCAGGGCATATTTAAACAGCTGGAAGAAGCCAATACATTGCTCAACGGAGCCGCTAATGTGCTTGGGTCAAGCGATCCGGTTTATAATGGCAATACAAGCCTTTGGCGTAAGTTTGGCAATTCGTTATATCTAAGGTTGCTGCTGCGTATTTCGGGCAAAGCAGAGGTGTCTGCAAGCTGTATAGCCAAGATCAAAGAGATTGTTGATACCAATGCGGGTAATTATCCTATTATGGCCAGCAATACGGAATCGGCAGTTTTAAGATGGACGGGCACAGGTTACCTTACTTCGCCATTTATTGGTGGAGTGCGTGAGCAGGATTGGAGGGCCCCGGCAATAGCATCATTCTTTTTAGATAATTTAACCAAATGGGCCGATCCGCGTTTATATAAAGGGAGCTGGTCAATCCAGGCTTATAATGGTAGTTATGTAGGTGTGCCAAGTGGTTATGCCATAGGTAACCAACCGATAAAAAAAGCATATTTCTTGTCTAATGTACAAGGTACCAATACCTCTGCAAAATCATTGATCAGCGAACCTTTGATGGGTAATATCATGAATTACCCGGAACTGCAGTTTATACTGGCTGAAGCTGCTGCTAAAGGCTGGATATCAACCCCTGCCAAAACTTATTATGATAAAGGAGTAGTTAGTGCTATTAACTTCTGGCTGCCGGATTTAGTGGTGCCGACAGATTATCAAACCACAGCCGATATTGTTTGGGACGATACCGCACCATTGGATACAAAAATGGAGCAGATACATGTGCAAAAATATTACACCATTTTTTGGACAGATTTTGAGCAATGGTTTGAATACCGCCGCACAGGCCACCCGATATTGCCAAAAGGCCCGGGTCTGGTAAATGGTGGTGTAATGCCGGCTCGTATCACTTATCCGGTATACGTACAATCATCAAACCCAACAAACTATAAAGCGGCAGTAGCATCACAAGGGGCAGATGTACAAAGCACACAGGTTTGGTGGCAAAAGCCATAATTGTTTACAGAATTTATCATGATATAGATTGAAAATGAAAAAGATATTATTTTATACTTCCCTGCTGTTGTATTCGGCAGGTGTTTTATCCGGTTGTACAAAAGGGAATAATTATCCCGGGGGCGAGCTTTCATCAGTAATAGCGGTTTCTGATATTCGGAGTATTTATAAAGGAACAGATGTTACGCTTGATACCAAGAATATGTTTGGCGCGCATCAAATGGTAGGCATCGTAGTTTCTGACCCTACAGGCGGCAATATGCCATCGGGTTTATTGGTGGTACAAAACTATCGCCGGGCCAAGTTAAGGGGTATATCTATCCCATTAGGGGCCGACGCGGCTAAATATGCTCCCGGCGATTCGGTAGTGATAGACATAAACGGCGGTGTGTTAAAACGCGTGGATGGTACACTTCAAATAACAGGTATAAACAGCAGCGCTGTTACCAAAGTTACTTCGGGCAAAGCCGTTATTGGCCAAAGGGTAACCAGCAGCGCTATACTTACCAACCCGGATGCTTATGAAAGCACGCTGGTAGCTATTGTTAAAGGTGGATTTGACCCTTTACCAGCACCTACCGATAAACTTGCAGGCGATAAAGTAGTGAACGATGGCTTTGGCAATATCGGCTTACATACAGAGACCAATGCCTCATTTGCTGATAATACATTACCTATTAGCGCCAACTTTACCGGTATTGTATTTGGAACCAGCGGTAAAGATGGCAGCGTATTACCCCAGTTAAGAATGCGCAAGGCTGATGATGTAAAGATACTGAGCTCGGTAATTGAAATTACACCGGTTGTTATAACCGGTTTCCTGGTAGACCCTGCGGGTACCGATGGAAATTATGAGTATATACAATTGATGGCTACACGTGACATTGATTTTTCGGTAGAGAAATTCACAGTTGTTACTACAAATAACGCGGGCGCATCAACACCGGCAGGCTTCCCGGTAAAAGGATGGGCCACCGGCGATCTGAGGTCTTACAAGCTCGAGATTACATCGGGTAAGGTAACCAAAGGTTCCTATTTTTATGTTGGCGGTACAGGGCAGAAGATCAACGGATCGGCATCTACAGATATCAGTTCATCAAACTGGGTTAAGGCATTTAACTACTCTACTTCCAACAGCCCTAATTTTAGTGCCGCTGTTCCTGCTACATTTGGCACAAAAACAGGCAATTTATTAGCCAATAGTGGTAATGCTGCCGGTATAGCCGTGTTTTCGGGCACCAGTATAACCGATGTAAGCAAACCTGTTGATGTTATATTTTTTGCTACCGGCGGTAGTTTATATGATGCTAATACCAACGTGGGTTACAGGATAGCCAATACAGATTTCTATGACCTGAAAGATCTGATAACCCTTACTGATCAACCGTTTTACAGGCAGGGCAGTAATACACTCGCTTTTCCTTACCCGGCTACAGGCTCTAATTTTGCTCAGCTTGGTGGTGTTTATAACGCCTCATTAGGCAAATGGACAGCGGCCAGGGTATTGCTTAACATACCTTTGACCAATGCATCTGTTATTACTGATATTGAGAATGACGGCTCAACGAAGCTAAAATAATTAAACCTTATCATCCTGCTAACCCTTCATGAACCTGTTAAAAGGTTCTGAAGGGTTTTATTTACCACCATTTTAAGGGAAACTCTATCTTATCAACGGAGCCAACTATCAGGTCGGGTTTAAAGGCATAATGGCTAAGCTGATCTTTGGATGATATGCCCGATAGCACCAGTATGGTTTTGTAGCCCATTTGTACGCCGCCCTGAATATCGGTTTCCATTGTATCGCCAACTACGGTTGTTTCGGCGGTTTCGAGCCCTAAAAACTTGCGTGCCGAGCGCATCATTACCGGGCTTGGTTTACCGGTTACAAAAGCTTTGCGGCCGGTAGCTTCCTCAATCATAGCGGTCGTTGCTGCAATGCCCAGATTATTCCAGCCTGGTTTTTTAGGGGAAGGGTCACGGTTAGTGGTGATAAATTTAGCGCCGGCCAATATCATGTCAACCGCCCGCTGAACCATTTCCAATGTGAAATTTCTGCCTTCGCCCAAAACCACAAACTCAGGGTCTGTATCAACCAGGGTAATTCCATTTTCGTGCAGGCTGGTTAGCAAACCACCTTCACCAAGCACATAAGCCGTACCGTTAGGGCTTTGGTCGCCCAGGAATTTACCCGTGGCCATAGCGCTTGTATACACGTGCCTGGACTCAACGGTTATACCTAACCTTTTCAGTTTACGAACCACCTCCAACGCTGTCCTTTGGCTATTGTTGGTCATGAAAGCGAAAGGGATATCTTTTTCCAGTAGGTGATTTATAAATTTATCGGCGCCAAATATCAGCTCTTCACCGCTGTATATAACGCCGTCCATATCAATAAGCAGGCCTTGTTTCATAATTTATAGGTATTGTGGTTTAAATAACAAAGTAAAGTTAGGGTTCATAATTTAAATGCGATGGTATTTCTTCCGTTTACCGGCAATATATTACCGGTACATAAAAATGGTAAAATCCTCGTCGCTATAATCATTTTTTAAATGAACCTTACTGCATAATGAGCTGCAGTAGTTCATGATCTGTACAGCATCGTATGACACAATAAGTCCGTTGGGAATAACATGGCTCAGCAGGTTAAAGCCAAAGCCCAGGGAGCAGTGTTTATACAGCTGAAAAATAGCCTTGTATATAAATTCCGGATCGACATGGTAATAGTTAAGTGAGCCGCTTGCCATCACATAATCTGCCGGTGGGAGGGTATTCTCCATAAAATCGGCCTGGATAAACGATACGCCTTCCTGGTTTTGATAACGTTTGGAGGCTTCATGCAGCAGTTCCGGAATTTGTTCAACACCTCGATAATTGATATTTGTATAAAGCTGAAGCAGATAGGAGCACAGGTCGCCATGCCCGCACCCCGCATCCAGTACCGAATGTCCGCTCAGGTTAGCCATAGTTGATAACGCCAGGAACCTCACAGTTTGGCTATGTGGGTCGCGCCAGCCCAAAGCAGCAGTGCCCCGGTTGCCGTGCAGGTCAATCATGTGCCTGTGATATTGAAATATCGCTTCCGAATCAGCAGAGGTGTACATACATTTATTATGGAAAAATTATACCGTTAAAAGCTACACAAAATAGTTACTTTGAGTGTATAATGAAAAACTTCTTATTAAATTTACGCAAACATCTTTTATGAAAATCGCGCGGCTTTACATTCAATTATTGTTGCCCCTATGCCTGCTTTTCGGGTGCAGTCCAACTATTTCAACATTTGATCAGAATGCGTATACACAGGTAACCTCATTAAAGGTTGATGCGCTTGACCTGATGAGTAAAGCTACCGATGATTATACTGCCCATGAAAGTGAGGTGAAAGTTGTCCAGCTGAATATTGATAAGGCGATTGAATATGATAAGCACCGCCCTCATAATGAGATCACCACCAAAATGTGGACGATCATCAATGACCCGGATGGACACTTATTTGGAGGTTTCCTGGTAAAATGGAAAAAAGACGGCAAGTGTGGTGCCGCCTATGTTGCTGATAAAAAGAAACAGATAGGCAGCGCTTTTGACCAAATAGCCGAGCTGGAGAGTAAAAAGATAAAACCATCAGAAGTAACTCAATAACCTAAACCAATGGCCGTAAATTTTAAAAATATACTCCAAACACTCAAAAACGGTATCGTAGATATTGCTGAGAAAGATCTGAAAGATTTTGTTGCAGACGCGACTGCTGATGGTCAGGAAATGTTAAGCGAGCTTAAAGACGACCTGAAAGATTGGACCAAGCAATTTGTTGCCGGCGAACTAAAGGAAGACGAGCTTGCTGATCTGGTAAAAGGGCAGGTAGACCTGCTTAAATTAGTAGCGCTTAAAGAAGCCGGCTTAGCCGAAATAAAGGTTGATCAGTTTAAAAGTGATGTAACTGATTTAATCATTAGCACCATTACCGGGCTTATTCCCTGATACTTTTTATTACCACCCTTACAGCTTTTGTTAAAACTTATTGACCCTTGATCTCAGTATAGGGCAGGGAAAGGGGAGGGTTTCGCCTATTGCTGAACAATGCTTAATTTCAGTTATGAGTCCTTCATTTGCCTGAAAAGGTAATTCTGAAAGCATCTATTGTTTTCTGAAAACACAGTTGCAAATTTACATTTACTTTTTATATATAGTAAGGTTATATTTTAAATAAATACATTAATTAAGTTATATAAATATTTGATTTATAAATTTTTATAAAATTTATTTTTGTTTATGCTTTATATGTTTGTATAAGTATAAGCTGCATTGAACTGATATAGATAATATTGATAGTGTTAGGTTAATGTGCTTAAAATGAATGATTTAGCAGGCTGTATTCGGTTGTAACACGGTAGTGATAGATTCTTAGTTTAAATAATTGTAAACTTATTTACTTGATTGTTAGGGTTTTAATTTGAAAAATATTTAGGATAAACTGTATCACATGGATTCAGAGCTACGTAATATTCATAAAAACCTGCATTTATGAAAACTCCTAAACCACTTAAACAAAGGATGCTCTTAGGCATGCTCATGGCTGGCCTGCTCATCATGAGCGGCTGCAAAAAAGAGAAAAGCGATACTGATCAGCTTAATAAAGTAGTCGGTAATTGGAAAGAAACTTCGTCTGAGGAAAACATCTCCCGAACATTGCAATTTTCCAAAGATGGAAGCTTCGTTATGACCTTTATTAGTCAGCAAGTCACCCCTGTGTATACTTTAAAATTTTCGGGCTTGTTTAAAATTAAAGGTGATAGCTTAAAGGTTACCCTTAAACAACAATCAGCACAGCAAGGCGATCAGCAACCTGTAATAACTCCTGCCAATGGCTTGCTATATGATAAAGCCATCTATAATGTAACCAACGCTGTTTTGACACTAAAATATGTCACTTATCCGGCAGATGCCCCGGTTGCAACGGAGGCCAAATTCCAAAAACAGTAACTTAATAGCATATCAATAATCTATTTTAAGCAGTATTCCTTAAATGCTTTATAATGCATTCAGGGAATGCTGCTTTTACCATTTTGAAACAAAATGCCTATCATTTTGAAATGGTTTTAGCCTACCTCATCAGGCTATGAAATTGAAATTACATGTTTAAACGCTAAAAACGAGCTTTGTGTAAATTGTTGGCATACTGGCACTGCTTTGGCATACTTAGGGAAAATGATGCATATATATTTAGCAATAATTGAAATAGTTTGTTTTTTAGCTTTCATGATCCTGCCGTTTGTGGGGCCAAAGAAAAAGAAGAAACGAACACTGGTTAAAAAAGGTCGGGCAGATAGCATGGCTTCTTATGCTGTAAATAAAAAGGGTTACCTGGAAAGAGCCATCATCAACAGATGATATATTTTATCCTGTTTAACTCAATCACGTAAATATTAACGCATCTCTCAAATGATGCTCATTATATCGGCAACTGGGGTATAATGTATAAAGAAGCTTGCTTTTTAATTTGTAAGTAAATTTAGGTTCTGATTGTAAAGCCGGGGGTAGTTGCCCGGCTTTTTTACCACCTCATTCTGTACATGAAGTAGTAGCTCTAATTAATTAATTTCTAACATCATAATAAATAATAATTCAAAATGAAAAAGTTCAATATACTGTTGCTGGGTGCCCTTTTGGGTGGCTTCTCAGTAGCTAATGCGCAAGTAAATACCACCGACGGTATTTACGTTAAACCAGCAGATATAGCACGGCATGAAATAAGTTATGCCATTAACCCAGATAAAAAAACTGATAAAATTGTTTTAAATAACTTCTTAAATGGTAGCCGGATCCAGGTTATCAGTAACGGCCAAAAAATGGAAATTAATAAGAATGAAATTTTTGGTTACCGTTATCGGCAACAGGATTATCGTTTATATAATAATAGCCCTTATCAAATTGTAGATACCGCAGGTTTTTACTTATATAGCCATGATCATTTGGTACAAGAGGGCAAGGGATACGCCACTATTAAAGTACTGTACTTTAGCGTTAGCCCTAATAGTGAATTGATTAGGCTGACTGTAAATAACCTTGACAAAGCATATAGCAATAATGATAAATTCAGATACGCCCTGGAAAGTGAATTTCATAACGATAACGACTTAACCGCTTATGACAATTACGCCAGGATGTATAAAGTAAAACATGTTTTCTTAAATAACACTCCCGAAAAGCCGCTATACTCTCAGGTTAAATAGCATATACTGACTGCATACTACCATAATGAAAAAGAGGCCTCTCGTTTTGAGAGGCTTTTTTGTTGGCTATAAAATGTAAATAAAATATAAAGGGCTCTATTTTAGGTTAAAATGGTTTTTACTACCAATTGTAACAAGCAGGCATCCTTTTGGCATACCCAATAACAGAAGATAATTAAACTTCTGCTATTTTTTATTACTAAAAATAAAATGGAAAGTGAACAGATAACGATACGACTGGCCGAAGCCGGGGACATCATTTATGCCGAAGAAATAATTGAAGAGATGCAGGTATCGGCCATAGCCCGAGGTTCCGGGATCTCTAAACGGTCGCCGAAGGAAATAATAGAAAAGATACTTGCCGGTAACGCGGTGATCGCCGTTGCAGATGCCGGTAATTGGGTTGGGTTTTCCTACATCGCGGTTTGGGAGTTCGGGAAATTTGTATCCAACTCAGGGCTCATTGTATCGCCCGCCTACCGTAACGCTGGAATAGCCCGTGGCATTAAAGACAAAATATTTCAGCTATCCCGCCAAAAATACCCCAACGCCTGCATCTTCAGTATTACTTCAGGTTCGGCCATCATGAAGCTTAATACTCAGCTGGGTTTTGAGCCGGTTACTTACGTCGAAATTACCCAGGATGAAACTTTTTGGGAAGGTTGCAAGAGTTGTGTAAACTATGATGTGCTCAACAGAAAAAATAAATGCAACTGCTTATGCACAGCCATGCTCTTTGACCCTGCTAAAATGAACGAGCTGGTTGCTCCGACTCTTCGATCTCATAATTAACCTATCCATAAAATAAAATTTATCATATGCGTAGCCAGCAAAGTCAGTTGATCACAACAGACCCCCAATTGTGCAGCACCTTATTTAACGATGCCGTTTTACTATTAAAAGACCTGATATCAACACCATCCTACAGTGGCGATGAGTCAAAAACGGCCGATCTGATCCAGAATTTTCTGCACCTGCACGGTGCACATACCCGGCGTACACGAAATAACGTGTGGAGTTATAATTACCACTACGATCCTGCAAAACCTATCATTCTCCTCAACTCTCACCACGATACCGTTAAGCCCAACTCGCAATACACTCGAAACCCATTTGATGCCCAACTTGATAATGGCATTTTATACGGCCTGGGGAGTAATGACGCGGGTGGTTGCCTGGTGTCGCTTATGGCTACTTTTCTTTACTTTTTTGAGCGTAAAGATCTGGCCTTTAACTTATGTTATGCTGCTACTGCCGAAGAGGAAAACTCTGGCGATAGTGGCCTTAAATTGATCTTGCCCGAATTGGGGCATCTTGATTTTGGAATTGTAGGTGAACCTACTCTTATGAAAATAGCGGTTGCAGAGCGCGGCCTCATGGTGTTAGATTGTTTATCAACCGGTAAGGCCGGGCATGCCGCCCGTGAGGAGGGCGTAAACGCTATTTACAAATGCATACAGGATATTGAGTGGTTCCGCAATTTTAGCTTTCCAAAGGTATCCGATACGCTGGGGCCGGTAAAAATGCAGGTAACTGTTATTAACGCGGGCAGCCTGCATAATATGCTGCCCGGAACCTGCAATTTTACGGTGGATGTACGCATGACCGATGCTTACACTTTTAAGGAAGTGCTTAACATTATCCGCGAGCATGTGAGTTGCGAGATTGTACCGCGCGATTTTTGTCTACAGGCTTCGGCCATTGACAAAAGTCACCCCATAGTTCAGGCCGGGTTGACTATGGGTTGTGAAACCTATGGTTCACCAACCACATCTGATCAGGCTTTATTAACTATTCCCTCCATCAAATTTGGTCCTGGCGATTCGGCCAGGTCGCACATGGCCGATGAGTATATTTTTATAGACGAAATTGAACAGGGGATAAAAAAATACATTTCCCTGTTGGAAATGCTTGTCTTTAATCTCATCAATCATAATAGTAGTGATGAGTACGAAAAATTTAACTAAATGAAAACCAATGTATTGATTATTGATGATGAAGTAAAGCTTAGTGGGTTACTTGCACGGATCATTGAGTTTGAAGGATATCGGGTATTGCAGGCTCCTAATGCAAAAGCCGGTCTGCGCCTATTAGAAACCGAAGAGGTAATGGTTGTATTATGCGATGTTAAACTGCCTGATATAAACGGCGTAGAACTCGTTAGCCGCATAAAAGAGTTACAACCGCATATTGAGGTGATCAACATTACCGCTTTCGGAAATATACATGATAGTGTAAAGGCCATTAAAAATGGCGCGTTTGATTACCTCATGAAAGGTGACGATAACGAAAAGATAATACCGCTGTTAAGTATGGCGGTTGATAAAGCTTCGTTAAGTCATAAAGTGCTACAGCTGGAAAAACGCATTGGTAGTAAGTATAGCTTTTCAAATATCATAGGTAAGTCTGAAGCTATCTTACGGTCGGTTGAGCTGGCCAAAAAGGTAGCTAACACCCCTACAACTATTTTATTATTGGGCGAAACGGGTACAGGCAAAGAAGTATTTGCCCAGGCTATACACCAGGAAAGCGATTACCGGGCAAAATCATTTGTGGCGGTAAACTGCAGCGCCTTTTCGCACGAGTTGCTGGAGAGTGAGCTTTTTGGTCATAAAGCGGGTGCTTTCACCGGGGCTTTAAAGGAAAAGAAAGGATTATTTGAAGAAGCTAACGGAGGTACCATTTTTTTGGATGAGATAGGCGAAATGACGCTTGATCTGCAAGCTAAACTATTGCGCGTGCTTGAAAACGGCACGTTCAACAAGGTAGGCGATTCGCAAACAACCAGGGTTAAAGTGCGGGTACTGGCAGCTACTAACCGCGATTTGAAAAAGGAAGCTGAAACCGGACACTTCCGGCTAGATCTGTATTACCGGCTATCGGTATTTACTATTCAGCTGCCGCCGCTCAGGGAGCGCAAGGGCGATATTCCCACTATCGCCAAACATTTCATGAAAGAGTTTGCCCTTAAGATAAACCGCAAAATCGACCACATGGACGATCTGTTCCTGAAGATCATCAACGAGCATCCTTGGAGAGGTAATATACGCGAGCTAAAGAATGTGATGGAAAGGGTAATTATCCTTTCATCCACAGATACGCTCACTGCCGACCTGTTGCCTTTGGAGTTTTTTAAAGAAGAAGATGACCGTACCGAAGCTATGGATCTGGAAACAATAGAGCGGCAGCACATTTGTAAAGTACTACACCATTGCAAAGGCAACAAAACCGAAACGGCCAACATACTGGGCATAGGTATTGCTACGCTGTACCGTAAAATCGAGCATTATAATATTAATCTTCAAAAGCTGGTGCTTTTATCAGTTTGATAATTTTACCTGTCAAATTGATAAGTAAATAGCATGATTATTATCCCCGGAAAAATAAAAACGATGTTTTTGAGCAATAGGAGCCCTTTTTAAGATTCTTATGGATAGGGGCATTGTTTTGGCATCAGCCTCATCAAAACATAAAAATAAAATGAAATATGGCGGGGTACCACGCCTCAATAATACACTAAAACATGTGAGCATCCGGCAGCTTAGCTAACTGCGCGGATGCAAATACACAAAGATCTTATCGGTAACAACCGTAAGCCCGTTGCCCGTGCAATGGGAACAATACACTTATATTTTATAAAAAATGAAAAAACAAGTATTCTTGATGCTTGCGCTTGCAGGTATTACTGTTCAGTTACAAGCCCAAACCGATGCGGAGAAGAAAAAATCCCAGATAAGGGACACCGTAGCGACTACTCCGGTTAGCAGGGCGCTTCCATCTCCACTTCCTTCCGGCCCGTTCCCCAGTGCCGATTGGTTGGGTTCGCCGGTAATTGGCGAGCCTGCCGATGCTCCTGATTACGCTTTACAAAAAGCATTAGGCATGGCTAATAATAAAAGCCGCTTAAAAATTTACGGATGGATAGCACCTTCGGTAAACTTTAGTACCTCTAAAAATTCAAATATCCCCATGTCATATGCCATTGTTCCGAATAAAATAGAGTTGGATCAGGCAGTATTAAGAATAGAGCGCCAACCAAACACGGTTCAGACAGATCATTTTGACTGGGGTTTTCGCTTAAGTACTTTTTATGGAATTGATTATCGTTATACCACCAGTAAAGGTTGGTTTAGTAACCAGCTGCTGCAAAAAAATAACCTGTATGGTGTTGACCCGGTTGAGGCTTATGCCATGTTATACTTCCCTAAAGTAGGCGAAGGTATGGTGGTTAAAATAGGTCGTTTTATTTCGCCGCCAGATATTGAGGCACAGTTAGCACCGGATAACTATATCTTTTCACACTCACTGATGTTTACAGTTGATCCTTATACTTTTACAGGCGCCAACGCAACAATCAGGTTAAGTCCGCAGTGGCAGTTAGAGTTGGGTGTTCATGCCGGTAACGATATGGCGCCGTGGTCGAATTCCGCCCAGTTAAACGGACAGGCAATGGTTAGGTGGGTTTCTAAAAGTACCAATGATTCTTTTTGGGGCGGTATCAACTCACTCGGAAACGGACAGTTTAAAAACGAACATGATAACCTGCAAATGGTTGTAGGCACATGGGGCCACCGTTTTAACAGAACCCTGCACATGATGACCGAAGCTTATTACATGTGGCAATATAATGCCTACGCCGGCGGAACCCCGATTATCGGCCCTCCATCTACCTTTTACCCCGGCGTTGGTTTAGGAACTTTTATCCCCGGCGCATCTAAAACACTGGGTATTGTTAACTACTTCCAGATACTGGTATCTCCTAAAAACTACTTCACTGTCAGAAATGATTACTTGAGAGATTATCAGGGTCAGCGTTTAGGTTATAAAACACCATACACCAGCCATACTATCGGTTTTGTACATTACTTTACTAACTGGTTGTATATCCGCCCAGAGGTTAGATATGAGCGTGCCTATGCCGATGATGTAACGCCTTATGACAACGGTACCCGTAATCACCAATTCTCTGGTTCTATGGATCTTATCTTAAGATTTTAAGATCTTAGGGGCTCTAAAACAAGAATCGGGCTCTGTTCTTTATTGAACAGAGCCCTTTTATTAGTGCTGGTTTAGAAATAACCATAAAAGCGGAGGATTGTGCGATTCCCTCCCCTGGGAGGGTGTAGGGAGGGGTTCCGTCAAAAAGAGTATTTGAACACTCCATAAACTCCTCCCTGCCACTGCACAGTTCCATCGCACCCCTCCCAAGGGAGGGAACTAAAAAATCTTCCGATTACATTGTTATCAATTTAGCCAGATCAGCGGGTGCCTTACCGGCAGGTTCCGGATGATTTCTTCATCAGTAGGGGAATGCTCCAGCAGTTTCCAGGTGTTCAGCCAATCGGCGTTATTATATGCCGCCGCGCCAAATACCAGCGATGGTTGTGCAACCGGCCAGCTTTCCCAGTGCATTACATCATGCGGGTAGGGCCAGGCGTTTTTATCTTTCAAGTATGGATACAAAAATTCAATTCCTTTCTTGATACTCCGGCCGTCCGGTGTTTGATAAGTCCACAGGTTATCCGTTTTATCGCTTAGTATCTGGCACAATGTAGTCATGGCATCCAGGTTAAATATCGAATAGCCGTAAGGTTTGGTACGTTTTAATTCCAACGGGAAACTGCCGTCGGCAGCTATCTGTCCGGGTAACAAAACCTCTTTAAAACGGTTGCGACAAAAATCCATGATTTCTTTATTACCGGTAAACTTAGCAAAGCAGGCTGTTTGCATGGCCCAGCAGGTACCGTGGTTGTTTTTGGCATTCATTTCGTCCTTACCATACTGGTGTGTAGTGAGCCAGGTAAGGTATTGAGCAAACCAGTTTTTTGTAGCATCAAGGGTTGGTTTATCAACCAAAGGTGAGTCCTGCATAACTTCTAATCCCTGTACTACTTCCATTAATTGTATGGTATCAATAATACCAATACCCCGGCCTGTTGCAACGCCTTTAATAGCCTGCGCATATTGCAGGTCAGGATTCATGAGCGTTTCGGGATTTACAAACCAGGCTTTCAGATGCCAAAGAGCCTGTTTAACATACTTTTTATCGCCGGTAATTTTATAAGCCGATGCCAGCGCTCCGATAATGCGGCTGAACCTGATCATGGCTAAACGATGGGCCACAAAATTCTGCGGGTTGGTTAGCCCGTCTTTTTGAATGTATGGTCCGTTGGGGTTTTGAGGATCTGGCCACCAGTAATCACCCTCGGAGTAAAAGTCGTGTTTGCCGCCTACGCTGCGGCTACAGGTTTCGGTGGTGACCGTCACAGGCGATTGGGTGAGTGCCCAGGCAGCTTCTTTCAGTATATCAGCTTTTAATGTTGCCTTTACCTGCTGCTTAACAGTTGTTGTATCTGTTTGCCAGCTTAGCATCAGCAAGGGCAAACAGTACAGTATATGCCATTTTTTCATCATCACCATTTATAAGTTTATAAATACTGTAGGCAAATCAGGTGATTGTACACCCACTACGCTTTTACCATGATTTGTTTTTACATCGATTTGCGCGCGGCCGTTGTAAGCTTGTACCTTGCGCGATCCACGCGAAGTACCCAGGTCATCTATCAATGTACCATCTCCTGTTAAAGAAAAAGCTATCCAATTAGCCGCGTCAAGGCATTGGACGCCCTTGCTATCTAATACCTTTACCTGCACAGTGGCTTCACCGTTCTGATTACTAATTTTTTCTATCTGCAATTTGGCAGGTTTACCCCACTTTTCGGTCTGGTATTGCTGGCTGATCTCGTCGGTAACAGTTTGTTTGCCTTTATGGGCAATTACTCTTATACTATTATTACCCGCCTGCAAAGCAACCAGCCAACGTAAACCTGCTGCCGGGAAATCCTGGCTGTTACGTTTTTTGCTGCCATAACTTTTGCCGTTCACAAAAAGCTCGGCATTATCGCAGTTAGAATATACCTTAACCATTTTTTGCTCGCCGCCGTCGCCCCAGCGCACAGGCCAGCTGTGCCCGTAAATATGAACCATTGGCTTATCCGTCCAGTACGATTGAAATACATAGTATGATTCTTTAGGGGTGAGATCGCGCTCAACCACACCTTTTTGGTTCATGTAGGGGATAGGGTTATCCGGGCGGATAGGGGTAGAGAAATCCTTGAACACCCAAAAAGCCGATCCGGTGAGCCAGGGCATGGTTTCCTGCTCTTTCAGGTGCCAGTCGAACAGGTTACAGATATAGCTTTCGCTCCAATCGCCATCTTTTGAGGCACGGGCAGCTCCGCCATATAAAGAAGCATCACCCAACCGCTCGTCGGTACCATTGTTTGTTTTTATCAAACTCAGGGCTTTATCCGGATTTTCGGAATGGCGGAGGGCATGGCTATCACCGCCCCATTCTGCATGTAGAAAGTGCTTTGCTTTTTTAAATTCTTCTTCGGATGTGCTTTTGTATTCGGTATACAAACCACGATACCAGCCCGCCCAGATGGATGGGGAGTATACATCGGGAATGTCCTTACAAAAATCGCAGCGGCGGATAGTGGTTTTGCGCGATGGGTCCAAGCGATGGGCCAGGTCATTCTGCGCTTTCATAAAGGTGCGGATCTGCTCCTTGTCATACACCGGGAAATCGCCTTCCCAATCGTTCTCATTACCCAAGCCCCATAAAATAATGGCCGGGTGATTGTAATGCTGCTCAATCATGTTGGTGAGCATTTGTTTGGCCTCGTTCTTGTAAACCTCACCGCCCAAACCGCCGCGGCACCAGGGTTCTTCTTCCCAGACTAATATGCCCAGGCTATCGCATAGGTTTAATATAGTGCGTGATTGCTGGTAATGCCCCAGCCTGATAAAGTTTGCGCCCATATCTTTGATCAGTTGCATTTCCTTAAACATCATGCTATCCGTCATGGCTTCTGCTACACCGGCCTGGTCTTCATGCCGATGGGTTCCACGCAGCAGCAAGCGTTTGCCATTGAGGTAAAATGGGCCATTATCGGCAAACTCAAAATTACGGAAACCTACCTTTTCGGTTTGCACCGCTGTTTGATCTCCGGACTTAACCGCAACTTCTACCGTATATAAAGCAGGGTTGCCAGGCGACCATAATTTGGGCTTTTTAACCTGAAAATTATCAATTACTACATCGCCGTTTAAATTACTTAATTGAACAGTTTTACCGGCAACAACATTACCCTGCAGATCGATCAGTTTAACAGAACCTTCTGCCGTAGTTAAATTAGCCGGGTTATAAAACCTGGCTTTAACCTGTAGCTGCCCGGCTTTTCCATTTTTATCGGTTTGAGCCGAAGCAAATACTTTATCAACGGAAAGCGATGGTACGTAAACCAGATTGAGATAACGGTAAAGGCCACCGTAAACATTAAAGTCTGATAGTTGAGAAGGAATAGTTTCCAGATCTCGCGAGTTATCGCACCTGATCTCGATAGGTATTTGGCCCTTGAAGCGTTTTTGGTAGGCGTCCGTTTTTTTGAAATCCTCAACAGCCTGGGTAATGTCAACTGTCCATTCGTCGTAACCACCCAAATGGGCACATACTTTTGTGGTATATACATACACCTCTGTTTTTTGTCCGGCGCCTTCAAAATGCAGCAGGGTGTGACCATTGGCGTACGGATTTTTGATGGATAAGCGGGTGCGGTACCAGCCGGGGCCCTGGTAGTAGTTTACATCGGGATCAACCGCATCACGATCATTAAAACAATGAGGCAGGTTTACCTTTTGCCAAACGGGCACGCTTTCGGGATTGCCGGGCGTGACCGGACGAACGGCCTCCCAAACACCGCCAATATCCTGCTTTAAAAATTCCCAGTTAGCGGTAAGTCTTGTTTTTTGCTGGGCATGTGCTATGTTGCCAATTACACAAATAGAAACTAAAAGGGATAATATCGTTTTTTTCATAGGTATATAAAATATCCGCTAATTGATATTCTGTAATTGTTTTTTCAGCGGATGTTGATTTAGGTATTGTTTAAAAATATCGTCGGGATAAACATCTGCCGCGGCATGTACTATACGGGTAAATGTACCATAAGTAATAGGTTCTATCTGTTCATGGTTCCATGTTTTTTTGTTCAGCGCGTAGGGTATTAGCCAGTTGATGGCGGTTTTAATGCCTTTCCCATCTATTGTTTGCTCATGCCAAAGGTCTACATTTACCAGTTCGGCCATTTTTGCCAGCCTGCACCAGCCCCAAAGGTTCATGTTAGCATAACCCCATGATTTGGTACGGATAAGCTCCAACGGTTGTGCACCATCGGTGGTGAATTGCTGATCTATCCGGGGGATAGTAGAACTTTGCAGGGTGCTTTTGGCCAATGCGTTGTTGCCGGTAAAAAGAGCAAAGTCAACCACTTGCATATCATAATAAGTGCCGTGGTTATTGATCTGGTTTTGTTCAGATTTTCCATTTTTGCTGGTAAGCAGCCAGTTTAAATATTGTTTGTACCATTGCTTTACGCCACTAACCAAACTGCTGTTAATGTTCGGGTTTGATTGCAGAACAGCCAGCATATCCGGAATTACAGTTAAGCCTGCTGTTTCAATAATGCCAATGCCCCGGCCATCGTTGAGACCAGGAATATATTGTGCATAGTTTAGGTTGGGATTCATCCGGGTAGCCGGGGCAATGAACCAAACCTGCAGCAGCGTTTTTATTTTTTGAGTGTATTTTTCGTTACCGGTAAAATACCAGGCCAGTGTTAACTGCTGTACACTGCTGCATAGTTGGCCCATCTGGCTATCGTCATGCAGTAAATAGATCTCGGGGTTACGCCGACCATCTTTACGGATGTAGGGCTTGCCATCTTTCTTTGAGGAATCGGCCCACCAGTAAGGTGCCTGGCTTACATAATCATGTTTATCACCGCTTGGCGCAACTTTTGTTTTATTAAAGGTTACCGAATACGGACCTGTATTAAGCAAGCTATCGGCATTGGCAATAAGGGGGGTAACCTGTGCCAGCATGGCGGTGTCTTTATTTTGGTAAAGCTGCTTGAAATTATACAGGGCTTGTTCATCCAATAGTATAAAAGCAGTTTTACCGGCCTTGCGCTGTGCAAAGCCGGTAAAACATATCAACAGCATTAAAAATGATATTGCTGATCTGTAAATCATCATGATCAATAACCTGGGTTTTGTGATAGGTTTTTATTTACATCGCGCTCAGGTTGGGGGATAGGCAGTAAAAGCTGCTGATCCTGAACCGCAAATCCGTTTACGGCTTGCTCAACCTGTTTTAGCCTGCCCAGCCTGATCAGATCCCAGCGACGATGGCCTTCCACACAAAGTTCGCGGGCGCGGTCTTTAACTAAAGTATCTACAAACGCAGACGGGGTAGGTGTGTTATCCAAACTTAATTGCTGTGCCGGTGCTGTCAGTCCAGCCCTTTTCCTTACCGCGTTTAAGCCGTTGAATTTATTAGGGTCGTTAGGGTTAAGGTTATTCATAGCCTCTGATTGCATCATCAACACATCTGCATAGCGCAAAACGATCCAGTTCATGCGGGAGTTGTTAGAACCTAATACCCATTGCGAGTCGCGATATTTGCTGATCCAGGGATCAACGGTTGAAACTACTCCTTTGGGATCGGTTACTTTGTTACTTACATTCCATGCCTTTCTTACATCGCCACCTTCATAAAGGCTGTTAAATACATAGGGGTTGGCCACAAACGAGCCTGAACCGCCACCAGCCAGCGGAGTAAACATACGGATGGTTATGTTTTGAACCGTGCTGCTGCTGTTAATGCCAAACTGAACATCAAATATATGCTCGGTTTGCTGCGGGAAATATTTAAGGTCCCAGTTAAACACATCAGAGTAGTTGGTCATCAGTTTATAAATATTGGAGTTGATAACCTTGTTGCATTCCGTAAGCGCGTTCTGGTTATCATTTGCATCGGCGAAGGCGGTGCTGGCCCTTTGCAGGTAAACCTTAGCCAACAATGCAGAAGCCGCACCCGATGATACCATGCCCTTATTGGCCGAAACAATTTTATCTTCAGACAGGCAATTTGCCTCTGCAAACTGCAGATCGGCAATGGCCTGGGCGTACACTTTACTGGCCGCCGTTCTGGTCGGTGCAAAATCCGGATCATCAGCACCGGAGATAGGATGAGTGATCAATGGTACATCGCCAAAGCTTTTCACCAGGTCAAAGTAAGCCATACCGCGTAAAAAACTGGCATTGCCCAATAAGTTATTCTTGGCGGCTGCGTCCATATTAACTTTAGGCAAGTTGGCCAAAATGTCATTAGCCCTGCTAATAAGCTTGTAGCTGTTTACCCACCAGTTGTTAATTTCAATGTTTGAGGCTGTGTATTGCAGCTTATACATATCAATACGTTCCTGATTTTGAGTTAGTAACGGTACAAGGCAGTCGCCCGAGAGCTCACCCATAATGTATACTGTACGCTGATAATATGCCTGCGGCTGTAACTGGCTCAAAGCACCTACAACCGCGGCCTGTGCATCAGCAGCGCTGGTATAAAAATTCTGATCGGTTAAAACGCTGGTTGGTTTTTCATCCAGCAACTTTTTGCAGGAAGATAATCCTAAGCTCGCCAGTGCAAATAGTATATATATTTTTTTCATGATGGTTATAATTATTGATTACATGCCTAATCTTAAGCCCAGGGTGTATGTTTTGATATTTGGATAGGGGTTATAATCAGTACCTAAAGAGGTGTAGTTTCCTGTCGCGGTAAGGTCATAGCTATTAACCTCCGGGTCATAACCAGAGTATTTGGTAATAGTGAATAAGTTTTGCCCGGTTACATATACACTTGCCGATTTAAACACTTTTGAAAATTTAGGCAAAGGCAGGTTATAGGTTAAAGTAATAGTTTTAAACCTCAGGTAGCTGCGACTTTCCAGTACATCGCTGGTCGGGCCAAGGCTGCGGCGTAGGGTACTGCCTACGCTTGGTAGTGTATTACTTGAACCGGGCATACCAAAGCTTTCTGTCAGTACATAGGCCAGTTTGTTATCGCTGGTGGTACCATTTTCGGCCTCAATTTTGTTTTCATTCATCACCTGGTTCCCATAAACGCCCTGTATCAAAACAAACAGGTTGAACTGGCCAACAGTTAAACTGCTGTTGAAACCATAGGTGAATTTTGGTAAAGCCTGACCAATAATGGTTCGGTCGGACTCGTTGATCAGATGATCGCCATTCAAGTCTTTATACCTTGGATCGCCGGGTTTAACCGGGGTGGTTATACCGCTTTGAGTAATTTGCTGGGTTGATTGCCATATACCATCATAAACATAACCATAGAATGAACCTATAGGTTTACCCACCTGCAGTATAGATGAGTTTCGGCCGCCGGGATATAAACTGGAGCTTACGTTACCTGTAAGTACGCTTTGGGTGCCACCCAGATCTAATATTTTATTGATGTTCCTGGAAAAGTTAATACCGGTAGTCCATTTTACAAGTGTTCCGGTAAGGTTCACGGTATTCAGGGCCAGCTCGATACCACGGTTGCTCATGGCTCCTAAATTATCCTGAATGGTGCTGAAACCTGTGGAAGAGGGTACTGGCCGTTGGAATAATAGTTTGGATGTTTTTTTATCATAAACATCAGCGGTGAAGGTAAGGCGGTTATTGATCAGGCCTAAATCTAAACCAAGGTTATATGATCGTGTTTGTTCCCACTGCAGGTTTGGGTTGGGGATATTGTTTGGCGAAAAACCAACACTGCGACCACCATTGAGTACATAACTGTTTAACGCGTATTGTTTAAACGGCGCATTTACCGGTATATCGGCATTACCCACTATACCATAGCCTAAACGAAGTTTTAAATCGCTGATGGTTTTGAGGTTTTGCATAAATTCCTCGCTTGAAACGCGCCAGGCCAAAGCGCCCGAAGGGAAGGTACCCCATTGATTATTAGCCCCTAAAGCTGATGAACCGTCGCGACGTACCGAAACAGTCAATAGGTATCTGTCCATCAGACTATAATTTACCCTTCCTATGAATGATGCCAGCCGGCGACCGTTGGCAGTTGAAGCAGCCGATAAGCTTGTGCCCGCGCCCAAGCCATCGGTACCCAGATTATTGGTAGTTAATGATTGCGCTGTGGCTGTGTTACTTCGGTACTGAAAGTTTTGATAGGTGAAACCTGCCAAAGCAGTTATACTGTGTATTTTGTTAATGGTGGTGTTGTAGGTTAACGTGTTTTCATTTAACCAGTTTAGGTTGGTAGGGTTAATGATCTGCGAAAAGCCGTTGGTTGATAAACCCAGGTAGGTGGTATTTGGCCTGAATATCCGTTCTTTCTCAAACCTGTCGTCGGTACCAATGCTCGATCTGAATTTCAGGTTTTTGGCAATCTTGTACTCGCCATAAACATTAAAAAATAAACGTAAAGAGTTATCAATATCGGTATTTAAAGTAGCCGCCGCTATCGGGTTACCCAATGTAGTGATATAGCCGGCTGGCCCATTTTGGAAAGTAAAAGCTCCTGTAGCATCATAAACCGGCAGGGCAGGACTTATACGCAAGGCATCAAGCAGCGTACCGCCGCCGGCACCACCGGTTGTGTTTACATTGGCCAGATTTTGCTGATCGTAAGATACCTGCGAGTTGATACCGAAAGATATTTTCTTACTCAGGTCATGCGTGAAATTAAAACGCAGCGTACCGCGTTTGTAGCCTGAGTTTAAGATAATTCCCTTTTGATCAAAATAGCTGAAACTTAACAGGTACTTGCTCAGCTCGCTGCCCCCGCTAAATGAAAGATTGGCATTGGTTACCGGCGCGGTTCTGAACAGTTCTTTTTGCCAGTTGGTACCTTCGCCTAAAGTGTTGATCTGATCTTGTGTAAATGGCAGTGGTTTTTGAGTTGTACTGTTTCTGTTGGTGTAAGCGGTCACCGAATCAAGATATACGGCAAACTGGCTGGCATTCATCATATCCAATACTTTACCTACCTTTTGAACGCCGGTATATACATCGGCCGAAACAATATTCTGCCCTGCTTTTCCGGTTTTGGTAGTGATGATCACCACACCGTTTGAACCTCTATTACCATAAATAGCTGCTGCCGATGCATCTTTCAAAACATCCATTGTGGCAATATCATTGGGATTTAATGAGGATATATCCGCGCCCGCGTAACCATCTACCACATATAGTGGCTCGCTACTGTTACTGATGGAGTTGGTACCCCTTATGCGTACACTAAAACTTGCACCTGGCTGCGAGTTGGTTTGCGTAACCTGCACACCACTCACCTGGCCTTGCAGCAGTTGCGCGGTACCAAATACGGGTGTTTTTTCAACGTTAGTTAAGTTGGTTGATGACACTGAACCGGTAACATCTCTTTTCTTTTGTGTGCCGTAACCAACCACTACTACCTCGTTCAGGTCTTTAGAATTGCTGGTTAGCTTTACATCAATAGCTTTACGGCCGTTAACGGGAACTTCCTGCGAGGCAAAGCCGATGGTGGTAAACACCAGCACCGCGTTATTATCGGTTACAGTGATGGTGTATTTACCATCAATATCTGTTGTGGTGCCCGCCTTTGTGCCTTTTACTCGAACGCTTGCACCAGGAAGGGGCTGGTTTTTATCGTCGGTAACCTGGCCGGTTATTTTAATATCAGCCAGGTTTTTTGAGGTTATGATAGTGCTTTTGATCGATGAAACCGTTGCCGCCGTATTTGGCCGTGGGCTACCATTAGCGAAAGCATTACCCAGCGTGCAGCAAATAACCGCGGACGGTAAAACGGCACCTCTGAATACTTTAAAAAATATAGGTTTTATGCTCATATACTTTGTTCATTAGCTTAAAAAGTTTAAAAATTTGGCAAAAAGGTTCCCATGCGACTTTCGCCACTTAATTTTTTTTCAGAACCTTATGTTGTTTGTTGGAAAGGAGAATGTCTGAAAGTAGACCGTTTGTGTTTGTTATTTTTTCATATGCACTTTGCTTTAGGTATATAACTGGTTATAATGGTTTTATTATAGAATAGGTGTTTGGTTGGTGATAATTAAATTATTTGCTGCGGCTAATTGATGGCAGGAATTTGTTGTTTGATATTGATTACACTTACTACATTCAGCAAAGCATAAATAATACCCGTAACATATGTAAATGAAATTTTATACATACAATAACTTAAATACTAATAGGACAGATTTATACTTGGTATGGCCTTAATCAAGCATAAGGCGCTTATCAAAAGTACCTACAATTGGTATGAGGTTTTATACTTTGAGGTATTTTATTTACGAAATCGTTTTCGATATAGTGTAATTTATATTTTACTTGATACACTAAGGGGTTTAAATTAAGCCTTTGCCTCCTTTACAGAAGAACTGCGGATAAATAATTCTGTGGGTAAAATTACATTTTCAAACTCGGTAACCGGGCGCTTGCTATTGATGATGCTCAACAGCATTTCAGTTGCTTTGCGGCCAATTTCAAAAGCCGGCTGATGTATTGATGTTAATGACGGATTTAAAACATCGGCCAAAACGGTATTAGTAAAACCGACCAAGGCTATATCCTCCGGTATCCGGATGTTTTTTTTGTGGAGTAAGGTCATGGTAGAAGTGGTGATACGGTCAGAGGCGGTAAGTATGGCATCAGGTCGGGGATCTAAAGCCAGCAATTCATCTACCGCTTGTTGAAGTTCGTTAAGATCAAGTCCGCCGTGCAGGCAATATTTAATGTATTGTTCGTTGATGCCTACGCCCCTTTCTATTAGAGCCTTTGTATAACCATCAAGTCGCTGGTGTGTAACCGATGAGGTTACTGAACTGGTAATGTGGGCAATATTTTTAAACCCCGAATCAAGCAAATGTGTGGTAGCCTGGTATGAGCCACCGGAGTTGTCAACAATAACTTTGTGGGTATCTATCTGGTTGCTTACCCGGTCAAAAAAAACGATGGGTAAACCTTGGGCCTGCAATTTTTTCAAATGCTCTACATCATGGGTTTCTGTGGCTATGGAAATAAGAAGCCCATCAATGGCCCTGTGTATCAGGTGTCCTACGTTTTGAACTTCCAGGTTGTATGATTCGTGGCTTTGGGTAATAATAACGTTGTAACCCTGGCTGTAAGCTTCAGATTCCATACCGTTGATTACCTGCGAAAAAAATTGGTTGTCTATACTTGAAACAACAATTCCGATAGATTTGCTGTGCCCTCTTTTAAGGCTTTGCGCCATAGGGTTTGGCCGGTAATTGTTTTTCTGAGCGTATTCTAAAACCAGCTTTTTGGTTTTCTCACTGATCTCGTAGCTATCGCGGAGTGCTTTTGACACTGTTGATACGGATAGATGTAGTTCTTTTGCAATGTCCCTTATCGTTATGGCCTCAAAATTCATAATTGCTTGTTCACCGGCAAATCAACAAAAAAATAACAGCACAGCCGGCTTTTGAATAAAAGTAGATAAAAAACTTTAATTATAGCATTAATTGACCTGTAGGCAAACATATTAAGTAAACATATCTTCCGTTGTTTTAAGCAGTACATAAAACAACTATAACGTTTGCGTAAAAATTAAAGGGCATAAGCTTTAAATTTAGCACTAATAGATTGTAATATTGAACTCGCCATTAACGCCTTAATATCCCTGAAATTAAGGTAGATAAAACCAATTTTATATAATCTATGAGAACCAAATGTTTCCTTGTCCTTGCTTTGTTTAGTTTATTAACCGTAAATACCTATGCGCAAACAGATGTTGCCAAAGCGTTTGTATTTGCTCAAAAGCAAACCGTACTGATGCTTAAAGAAGTTGATAGCGTAAAGGCCGACGCTGCAAACGCTGCCCTGGCATCACCACGTACCTTGGAGGCCGATGGCAAGTTTGTGATGGTACCTTCCAAAGACTGGTGCAGCGGGTTTTTCCCCGGTGAGCTGTGGTTTTTATACGAATACACCCAAAATGACAAGTGGAAAGATCTGGCCAAAAAGTTTACAACCAACATTGAGGTTGAAAAAACAAATGGCAATACCCATGATATGGGTTTTAAGGTATATAACAGTGTTGGTAATGGCTATCGTTTAACACATGATGATCATTATAAGGCAGTCATTATTGAGGGAGCCAAAACGCTGTCCACCCGCTTTAACCCGGTGATTGGTTCCATAAAATCATGGGATAATCGCAAGCAATGGAAGTTTCCGGTTATTATTGACAATATGCTTAACCTCGAGCTGCTGTTTGAAGCCACCCGCTTAACCGGCGATTCGTCTTTTTACAAAATTGCAGTTACACATGCCAATACGGCTATGAAAAATCATTTCAGGGCCGATTATAGCTCGTATCACGTGATTGATTATGATCCTGAAACCGGTAAAATATTACATAAACAAACCCACCAGGGCTTTGCTGATGAATCTGCATGGGCCCGCGGACAGGCCTGGGGTTTATATGGTTATACCATGTGCTACCGGGAAACGCATAATAAAGCCTATTTACAACAGGCAGAAAACATAGCCAAATTTATTTTCAGCAATCCTAATTTACCGGCCGACCTGGTACCGTACTGGGATTATAATGACACCGCCATACCCAACGCCCCGCGCGATGCTTCGGCTGCGGCAATAGCGGCTTCGGCGCTGTATGAGTTAAGTACTTATAGCGCAAACGCTAAAGATTACCGTTCAAAAGCCGACAAAATAGTGAAGGTATTGAGTGAAAAATATCAGGCAAAAACAGGCGGCAGCAAAGGCTTTTTATTGCTGCACAGCACCGGACATAAACCCAATAATAGTGAAATTGATGCCCCAATCATTTACGCCGATTATTATTATCTGGAAGCCTTATTGCGTAAGCAACGTTTGTTTAAAGACGAGCCCGTTGTCAGCCTGAATTCTATAAATACCGATAAAGGGAAAAAGTAACGGTTAATCTGCATAATATACGTAAAACCCGAAGGGAGATGCGTATTGATACTATTGTAAGTGGTTGATTTTAAGGGTAAATTTACTAAAACCTAATTAACCAAATTATGAAAAAGATCATTACAATTTGTACACTGCTGTTATGGTGCATTCAGTTTGCCGCGGCTCAAAACTGTAACCAGTTTATTGGTACGGTAAATGGTAAAAAGCTGATTTATTTAAATCAGGATGGCAAGGGAAACAGCACCGGGAAACTCATTTATACAGCAAATAAAAAAGATGCTTCAACCGTGACCGTTCATAGTGAGGTATTGGATAAAAACGGAAAATCAATAGGAGGGGGCGATTCTGAAATGATCTGTGATGGTGATGCCATTAAAATAGATATGAAAGCTTTTGTACCATCAGCATCTATGAAACAGTTCAGCAATATGCAAATGACAGGGGAGGCCAAGTATCTGGCTTATCCACTTAATCTGAAAGCAGGACAAACACTTGAAGACGGCGCGGTCACCATTGATATGAGCAATAATGGGCAGTCGATGTCAAAAGTGGAAATGAATATAACCAACCGAATGGTTGATAAAGCAGAAACCGTTAGCACCAATGCCGGTAGTTTTGATTGTTACCGCATTACTTATGATGCTACCATGAAAGTTAAAATGATGGGTATAGGCATCCCTGTACATATTAAAGCAGCAGAATGGTTTTCGCCAAAATTGGGTAGGTTTGTGAAATCAGAAACTTACGATAAAAAATCAAAATTGATAGGAAGCATGGTGCTCGATTCTATAAACTAAGCTATTATAACATCCTGATAAATAAATCCATCTTAGCTTTACCACAAGACGCCCGCGTGTTTAACATGCGGGTTTTCTTTTTAAAGGGATATCTATTTAAGCGTTAAGCGAACCAGGTATTGTTTGTACTCATCCTCCAGCAATACCTCCATGTCATAACCGGTTTCCTGAACCACAGTTTCCAAAGCTTTTTCATCAGCATACAGCCAGGGAAACCATTCGGACTTTTGCTGGTTATATTGATACTGGTACTGTATCTCGCCGTAATATCGGTCATTATCTGGCAATTTACCCTCGTATAAATAAGCGATATCTGATGAATCGAATAGCAACTGTCCGCCTTTATTCAGCAACAGCTTAGCGTGCTCTAAAAACGTTTTCAGATTTTGTAATGTGCCGGTAAGGCCGATGCCATTCATGAGCAGTAGCAGGGTATCATACCTACGTTCCTGATATTCAAATATATCGGCTGTGATTGTTTTGTTTACTCCCCGCGCTTGCATCACCTCAGTAGCGAGTGCCGATATATCCAGGGCAGTTACTTCAAAACCACGTTCCTGAAGCACCAAGGCATGACTGCCGGCTCCGGCGCCAATATCCAACACATCGCCGCGGCATTCATTTAAGGCAAGCCATTCAATATCGGGCATGTCATCCTCATCGCGGAAATAAATGTCGATAGGCATTTCTTCCTTAGGGCCATACTGGTTATTGATCCATAGCTTGTGCTTGGATTTGTTATAATGATGGTCATGTATGGCCTGGCCTAATATATCTTTCATATCAGCGTCAAAAGTATGAATTGGCGGGCTTAATTTAATTAATATTGCCCGTAATAAATATCTTTGACCATATGCTGGCACGGTACGGTTTATTAGCTATTATTTTAATTGCAGGTGTAGTTTATAGTTTATCGGCACGTAAATTAACCTTAATTGCGGCAATAACAAGTACGGTAATAGCTTGTCTGGTTTTTACAGGCGCAGGTTTTACAGGTGTAGCTATGATGACCACACTTTTTATTTTAGCCTCGGCAGCTACATCCTGGAAACGGAGTGAAAAACTGGTTTTTGAACCTGAAGGCGATCATAAAAAAGGCCGAACAGCGGGACAAGTAATGGCTAACACAGGCGTTGCCGCCATAGCCGGAGTAATGGTTTGGATATTTCCATCATATATGCATCTATGGATATTAATGATGGCGGCGAGTTTGGCATCTGCAAACGCAGATACATTGTCATCTGAATTGGGTATGGTGTATGGGAGGCGTTTCCTTAATATTATCAGCCTGAAACCGGATAAGCGGGGACTTGATGGAGTAGTTAGCCTTGAAGGTACATTGATTGGTATTGGTGGCAGTATAATTATAGCTGTGGTTTACGCCATTGGTTTTGGCTGGAATGCTGCCGGTTTAATCACCATTATTATAGCAGGAACCGTAGGTAATTTAGCTGATTCGGTATTGGGTGCAACGTTGGAGCGTGGTAAATATATTGGCAATAACGCGGTGAACTTTTTAAACACACTGATAGCAGCCCTTGTTGCCCTGCTTATCTATTTTATTTAATGTGATTTCATGACTTTACTCATTACTCTCCTGATCATTATAGTACTTTGTGGCTATTACTTTTTGAGTAAAAAACGCAAAACAAAAGCATCTGTTATTATTACAGATACCGTTTACAAACCGCTTTTAGAACAGCATATCCCTTTTTATCAAACATTGGATGGACCATCGAAGCTTTTGTTTGAGCAAAAGGTAGCCGGATTTTTAACCGGTATTACTATTGAAGGTGTTGGAACTACGGTTGATGATATCGACCGGGTCATGATCGCTTCCAGCGCGGTGATACCCATATTTGGTTTTGCCGACTGGAAATACAACAACCTCACGAACGTAATTTTATACCCGGACACGTTTGATGGGGAATTTCAGTTTGAGGGCGAAAATCGTAATATTCTGGGTATGGTGGGTTCGGGGTATATGAACGGGCAAATGATCTTATCGCGAGCGGCGTTGATTAAGGGATTTTCCAGGTCAGCAGGTAGGGAAAATACGGCTATACACGAGTTTGTTCATCTGCTTGATAAATCTGACGGAGCTACGGATGGTATCCCTGAAAACCTGCTGGCGCATGATTACGTATTGCCCTGGCTAAAAATGATCCATCATGAAATTCATAAAATTGAAGCCGGAGAATCAGACATTAACCCATATGCCATCACCAATGAAGCTGAGTTTTTTGCCGTTGTAGCCGAATACTTTTTTCAAAAGCCGCACGAGCTTAAACACAAACATCCTGAACTGTACGCCATGCTCAGTAAAATATTTATGCAGGATAGGGGGTAGGTAGTTAGTGGTGAGTAGAGAGTGGTGAGTAGTTGGTATGAGGTAGAGATATATCAAGTATCAAGATTTTAGCTGTTTCATTAGTAAACAAGTAAATATCTTCTGTCTTGATACCTGATACTAACTACTTAATACTATAAGCCAAACCCCAAATCCAGCTGACCGGCAGGTATGTAGGCTTCGTTGCTTTGGCTGATATAATAAACAGGAGTTTCCTCCAGTCGTGATGCTACTACTATCTGAATACCATCGGCACAGGCGGTAAACAATTCTTCTACGAGTTTTGGACTGTTGTTATTGTGCGAGAGGTGGGAGAGCAGCAAGTGTGTCATATGTGGTGGCCGGTGGGTGTTAAAAAGAGCCAGCGCCTGTTTGTTTGATAGGTGCCCCTTGCCTCCGCGAATACGTTTTTTCAGATAATAAGGATAGCCGCCATTATCCAGCATTTCATCATCATAATTGGCTTCCAGGAAGGCGGCATGGCACTGGCTGAAATACCTGATCAGTCGGTCACATACTACACCAATATCCGTAAATACGCCCACGTTGATATCGCGGCAGCTTACTATAAAGCTATGTGGTTCTGATGCATCATGTTCTTTAGGGAATGAAGTTACCTGCAATTCGCCAATGGCAACGGTTTCAAACTCCCTCAGGTGATGAACAAGCTGCATATCCAAACTGTTGCCCAAATGTAGCAACGTGCCTGGCGTAATATATACCGGTAAATTAAATTTTTTGGCCAGTACAGGTATTCCGCGGATATGATCTGAATGCTCGTGCGATACAAATATGGCCTTTACCTTTTGCATGGACAGGCCAAGGCGAGCCATGCGTTTTTCGGTTTCACGGCATGATATGCCAACATCAACCAGTATAGCCTCCCGCTCGTTCCCTACGTAATAGCAATTGCCGTTACTCCCCGAATTTAGTGATGTAATGAATAATGACATGTAAATACAAAGTAACGGATTTAAGCTAAAATTCACCATTGCTTAACTTAAGTGTTTAAAAATAATCACGATTTTTTTGAGGCTATAAAAAGCTGCTTATATTTAGCGCATGGATTCACCTCAAACTTTACCTGTACTTGATGCTACCGAACTGCGCGTATTAGGCTCGCTGATGGAGAAAAGCAAAACCACGCCCGACTATTACCCCATGACATTGAATGGATTAACCGCTGCATGTAATCAAAAAACATCGCGCAAGCCGGTTGTGAATTATGATGAGGGTACGGTTACCGATGCATTAAATACATTGAAAAGACGCGGATTGATTTCTACCGTTACCGGTGGTTCTATCCGTAACATTAAGTATAAACACAACTTTGCCATTGTTTTTCCGGTAATACCTGCCGAGGTGGCTTTAATTTGTCTGCTCATTTTACGTGGCCCTCAAACCCCTGGCGAGCTGAATACCAATTCGGGCAGGTTGTACGAGTTTGAATCGATAGAGGAAGTACAGGAAATGTTAGAGAAATTAGCCAATCCTGAACTACCCTATGTTCTCCAATTGCCTAAACGCCCGGGTCAAAAAGAAGTAAGATACGCCCATTTATTAGGCGGCACACCGGAATTTAATGATGAGGAGGAGCCTGAAGAAACCGGAAGCAGGGGAACTGGCGCATTGGAAGCCCGCGTAACCAAACTGGAGCAGGACCTTGCCGAAATGAAGGAAGCTTTTGATAAGCTGATGAAGGAATTGATGGGTTAAATCCTATCAGTTCAGATCATTTTTTTGCTCAACCTTCCGTTTTTTAAACCCTCATAAGCATTTTTTAATACTGACACCAGTGCTTCGGTTTTCATAGGTTTGGCTATATAATCGTCCATGCCTTCGCTTAGGCAAAGCTCGCGATCGTCAGGGCCGGCATTGGCGGTCATCGCTATAATATAAGGTTGTTTAAAAGCATATTTGCGGATATGCCTGGTGGCTTCAAAGCCATCCATTTCGGGCATCTGTACATCCATAAATATCACATCAAATGGTGTTAGTTTCAGCTTATCAAGTGCTTCCAGTCCATTTTGAACTATAGTAAACTGATAACCTAAACGGGTGAGCATATGGTCAACCAGTTTTTGATTCACCTCGTTATCCTCGGCAATTAAAATACGCATAAGATGATCAGCTGCGAAGCTTTGTTCAAACAGTTTTGCAGGTTTGTTTTCATGAAACACCACCTGCGGATGATTATGAAACTCGGCCTGTATACTTTTACCGAGGTGGCTTTGTTTAACCGGTTTGGTTAATATGGCCGAAAACAAATCCGGATATTTTTTTCTGGAGCTATCGCCAATGGAGCTTAGCATAATAACAGGCAGGCTTTTGTAATTTCTTTTAATAGCACGGGCAAGTTCCACGCCATCCATATCCGGCATTTCCATATCGGTTATTACCAAATTAAAATCAGCATCTGCCGCTAAAATATGTAATGCTTCTTCACCGGATGCTGCTGTAACAGTTACCAGCCCCCATAACTCCAGTTGGGTTTGCAGTATATACCTGTTGGTTTGATTATCATCAACCACCAGTATCTTTTTGCCCTCCATTTCGTCGGTGTTAAACGCTATTGGTATATGTTTCGATTGCTTTTTACTCACCGCGGCTCTAATAGTAAACATAAATACAGAGCCCTCTTTAAAAACACTTTCCACCCATATTTCGCCGCCCATTAGTTTTACCAGACGCTGGCTGATCACCAACCCTAAGCCGGTACCGCCATATTTGCGGGTGGTAGATGAATCAACCTGCGAAAAAGCATTGAACAGATCGCTGATTTTTTCCTGAGGGATACCAATGCCGGTATCCATTACGCTAAAGCCAATCTCAATTTCGCCATTTTCAAAAGTCCGGGACAAAAATACCTTGATAAATACTTCGCCTTTTTGGGTAAACTTAAGGGCGTTGCCGGTTAGGTTGGTTATTACCTGTTTAAGGCGTAGGCTATCACCAATAATTTGTTGTGGTAATGATTGATCAATAAAATAAACTAATTCAATATCCTGGCGCGATGCCTTTTGGGCAAACAGATCCATGATCTCCTCCATACAATGGCGCAGATCAAAATCATCCTGCTCAATATCCATTTTACCTGATTCTATTTTTGAAAAATCAAGTATATCATTGATCACGTTTACCAGGGTATCGCCGCAGGCTATAATGGTATCGGTGTATTCCCGTTGTTCGTTATTCAATTCAGTTTCGCCCAAAAGCGAAGCCATGCCAATTACTCCGTTCATAGGTGTGCGTATTTCATGGCTCATGGTAGCCAGGAATATGCTTTTGGCCTGATTGGCTTTATCGGCATCTTCGCGGGCCTGTTTTTCCTGTAAACGTTGTAGTTCCAGTTCTTCTGATTGTGTCAATAATTCTTCATTCAGCGATTTAAGTTCTTCAGATTGCGCCTGCAATTCTGCATTTAATTTCTGAAGATCCGCAGATTGTTGCTTTAACTCTTCCGACTGTTGCAAAACCTCCTCCGTACGTTCTGATACCTGTTGCTCTAACCGGGCTTTTTGCTTTATAATTACGCTTACTTTTACACGGTACAAACTATAAATAAGTATAATAACTAATGCTATTGACAGCAGTATAAACCACCAGGTTAACCAAAATGGCGGTAAAATGGTTAGCTCTACATTTAATTCATGCCTTGACCATTTGCCGTTACTGTTTTGGCTTTTTACTTTAAATGTATAATTGCCGGGAGCTAAATTGGTGTAGGTTGCCGTGTTTTTACGGCCTACATAGTTCCAGGTTTCATCAAAGCCCATTAACTGGTAAGCGTAAACAGTTCTGTTATTTAAGGCATAATCTAAAGAAACATACTCAAATGAAATTACCGACTGATTATATTTAAGCGTGATGGACTTGGTTACGGTTATATCCTGTTTTAAAGGGGATGGATCTTTATCATTTTTAGCAACGGGAACGCTTTTGGTGAAGATCTGAAAGTCGGTTAAAATAAGCGGCGGATTGTAACTGCTTTCAATGATCCTGTCGGGGTCAAATTCATTAAAACCGTTAACGCCGCCAAAGTATAAAGTGCCGTCATGACTTTTTAAAGCAGAATGAGGTTTAAACTCATCGGCCTGCAAGCCATCATCGCTGGTAAAGTTTTTAAATTTTTTAGTTGTAGGGTTATATCGAGATAAGCCATTATTGGTACTTATCCACAAATTGCCGCTGTTGTCTTCCTCAGCGGCGTAGGTGTAGTTGTTAAGGAGTCCGTCTTTTATTTTAAAATTGGTGAATTTACCAGTTTTGGGATCAAGGCGGTTTAGTCCATCCAAAGTACATATCCAAATATTGCCGGCCCGGTCTTCCAGCAAATCAAGTGCTGAGTTATTGCTGATACTATTTTTTGATCTGTCGTATTTGTAGCTGGTAAAGGTGTTGGTTTTCGCGTTAAACAAGTTTAAGCCCCCGTCATTAGTGCCCACCCAAAGGTTGCCTTTTGAGTCGGCAAGCAACGAATTAATGTTATCGCTGCTCAGGCTTTTAGGGTTATTGGCGTTATGCCTGTAATGGATAAATTTATTGGTTTCGGGGTTGTACAGGTCAAGCCCGGCCCCCAGGATACCAATCCATATTTTATGATCGGGTGTGGTGGTTATAGCATATATATTATCTCCACCCAGACTTGTAGTATCGGCCGGATTATGGTGGTACGATCTGAATTTGCGCGTAGTCAGATCCATTACACTCACACCATTACCCCAGGTGCCAATCCAAAGGTTGTTTTTATGATCTTCTTTTAAAGCTAAAACATAGTTACCACCAATACTACTTTTATCATTCTCATTTTGTTTGTATGATGTAAACGTGCCTTTTTCAGGTTCAAAAAGGTTAAGGCCACCACCATCGGTACCTATCCATATGTTATGCTGTTTATCTTCGTATAAATCAAGTACAAAATTATTTGACAGACTATTAGGTAGCGAGGTATGTTTATAATGAATAAAATTTTCCCTGATTTTTTTGTATAAACTTATGCCCGATGCATAAGCCCCGATCCACATATTGCCAACACCATCTTTTAAAATGATATCAACCGAGTTACTGGCCAGGCTGGTATTGTCTACATCATCCTGGGTATGATTGCTGAATGTTTGGGTACGATAATTAAATATACTAAGCCCACCATTTTCGGTACCTATCCATAAATTCCCGTTGCTGTCCTCAGCAATGCTTTGTATGGTGTTATAGGGTAATGAATTACTGTTGCCGGGCTCTTTTTTGTAATGTTTGAAAGTTTGTGTACGGCTATCATATAAATTTAATCCACCACCCGAAACACCAGCCCACAGGCGATGGCTGCTATCTTCAAAAATGCAGTTTACTTTATCGGCAGATATGGAGCCGCTGATCTTTTCATCATGCCTGAAACTGGTAAAGTTTTTGGCAACAGAGTTAAATAGATTTAGTCCTCCATAAATAGTACCCACCCAGAGGTTGTTACGGCTGTCAATATAAACAGACCGGATGCTATTATCGCTCAGGCTTTTTTTGTTAGCGCTATGTTTGTAATGTATAAACTTGTTTTGACTGATCAGGAATTGATCAAGCCCGTCTTTTTGATGGCCTGCCCACAAATTGCCATCTTTATCAAAAGCAAGCTTAACTATATAATTACTTGCCAGCGTATTGGTGTTTTTATCCTGGTGCTGGTAGTGATAAAAACGACTTGAGGCACGGTCGTACTTATTTAAACCGTTACCGGTAGCAATCCACAGGTTACCCTGCTTATCTTCGGTAATGTCGTTAATATTATTGCTGTTGATACTGGTAGTATCAGTGGGGTCGTTCCTGAAAACTTTAAACTTATTACCGTCAAACCGGTTTAAACCGTCGCGCGTACCAACCCAGATAAAGCCCTTACTATCCTGAAAAATGGCGTTGATGTTGAGCTCCGATAAATTTGAGCGGCTGCCAATGCGCTGAAAATGGATGGGCAGGTCCTGCGCAAAAACACATAACGATATGGCTTGAAATAATAAAATAAGATAAAACTTAAAGCCGGTCATTATATGAATAAATTAATTAAGAGGTAATAATACACCTGTGATGTAAGTGATTATCTAATTTACTAAAATACTATTAAATAAACACACAATTGTGTATAGCAGTTTAACGCAATAACAATCAATTTGGTTAACGTGATTACAATAGGGGTTAACTAATGGTATAGCAATATATTAACTATTACTACAGGATGAATGTAATTTTTTAATTCGGTTATATATTGAATAGATTGAACAAGTTTACCTTTGCATATGCAACAACCAAGCAAAGATCCGCTCCACGGTAAAACATTAGAAACCATTTTAAACGAACTGGTGGTCCATTTTGGCTGGGGCGAATTGGGTTATCGCATCCGCATCAATTGTTTTCTGGATAACCCGAGCGTGTCGTCGAGCCTGAAGTTTTTACGCAAAACGCCCTGGGCCCGCAAAAAGGTTGAGGACTTGTACATAGCCCATTGCTGCAAATAATTAGTGCTTGCGTTTATTATTCATTTTTGCCTTCTGGCCCGAGCTATAGTTATAAGTTTTGGCATTAGCTGCCTTTTTCTCGTGAAAAGCAGCACCTGTGGTAGGTTCATCAGGGTTTGGTTTAGCAGCCGCTTTCTTTTCTTTTTCCTCTTTTTTTACCTTGGTGTCCTTTTCAATAACCAACTCTTCGGGCAGGGCGGCAGGGGATATTTTTTGACCGGTAGTTTGCTCAATTTTTTTAACCTGGCTTAATTCAATATCAGTAGCAAAGGTGATGGCCAGCGTTTCATCATCACTGTTGGGTTGATGATTGGTGATGCGATCGATAAAAACTTCTTTATCTTCCGGTATATCAAAGTGAATGATAAATGGTACGCTGTTAAGGTTTATCCTCTCGGTATTCTCGTTCACCACAATCAGAACTCTTGCGTTTTCGGCCTCTTTAAAATCCTCTATATGATTAAAGCCGTTGGTATCAAAAAACTTTGGGTTTAAATATGCTACTGCATCGCGCAGGCGACTGTGCAGGCTTTGGTATACTTTATCGGCTGTGTTTTGTGTATTTACAAAAACTACGGTTTTGGTAAATACTTCTTCATCATACAAAAATAAATTAAGCAGGTTTAGTTTGGTGCCAAAGTTGGGCAAATTATATAATAGCTGCGGATGTGTTTGTACTCGTGCTTCAGCCAGTTCTTCCACCTCAATAATGGCGGGCTGGTTCATGAACGGGGCTATCATTTTTTCGAGCTTGCTGTGCAATACCTGGGTAAATACCAGATGCTGGCCTTTGCCTATACTGTTGGCCAGTTCAACAACCGGCAGTTGCAGACCATTTTTTACCATTTGGTCGGCATCATCAATTACAAGCAGATCAACTTTGTTCAGGTTAAGCGCCAGTTTCAGGTAAATAGCCCTTGCCCTGTCGGGAGTGGCTACCACAATGTCGGCACCATCGGCAAGCGCGTCCATCTGTGCTTCGGTGCCAGGTGCAACATACAGGCCAACTATTCTGATAGATTTATTTTTGTTCAGGCGGTCAAACTGCTCTATCACACCAAACACCTGATCTTTTTCGGGTACCAGGATCAGTACTTTCGGAACACCTTCGGGAGCATAGTTAAAGCGATTTAAAACACCTAAAACATAGGCGGTGGTTTTGCCGCTGCCTTCATGCCCAATGGCTATAATGTCCTGACCGCCAATTATTCTGTTGATGGTTTTGAGCTGCAGCTCAGTAGGGTTTGTAAAACCAGCTTCATTTACCGATCTAACCAATTGCTTATTCAGCTTCAATTTTTCAAACCACACCATCAGGACTTTGTATTTAATTATTTAAGAGCGCGAAATTACCAATTTACTTGCTCATATTCATAAAGATTAAATATATAGCTGTTTATAATGGCTGCCAGGCTGCATCCCCATTATTTTGAAGCAAGGCCGAAAAGGCTGATCGCGGTGCAAGGTCAAGGTAAGGGTAGGTGACTTTTGAAAGATATAAACCCTGCGGATAGGCAGGAATAATAATATCGGGCGTTTGTCTGTTGCTTAAATAATGTTCAAATTCATCAACGCTTATATTACCACGGCCAATGTCAAGCAGGCGGCCCATAATTATCCTGATCATTTTGCTTAAAAAACGGTTGGCCGATATGTGAAACCTGAGTCTGTCGCCGCTTTTGTCTGTAAACAAAGTTGCCGATGTTACGGTGCAAATGGTATTGTCAATACGATCGGGCATTTTGCAAAAGGCACGGTAATCATTGTATAAAGGAAGCAAGGCTGCAGCCTTTTTCATAGCTTCCAGATCCAGTCTTTCTTCGTGGTATAGTGAACTGAACCCGCTTAAAAAGGGATCTTTATAAGTATGCATATAATAATCATACGCGCGCTGCACGGCATCAAAACGGGCATGGGGCAGGCCCTGCATAGGTATGATATCAAACAAGGCAATATCATCAGGTAATATTTTATTGAGCCTGAAAAAGAAAAGATCGGCATCCCAGTCCTGTTCAATATCTGCATGAAAAAAGAACTGACTGGCATGTACATGCGCATCAGTACGACCACAGCCAACTATGGGTAGGGGCCGTTTAAAAAGTTTGGCAAGAGCGTTTTCTAACACCAGCTGTACGGTAACAACCCCCTTGTGCTTTTGCCAGCCACTATACTGCGTACCATGATAACCAATGTGAAAAAAATAGCGCATAAATTGATGGCTCAAAAGTCTGTAAAAAAGCTGGTAAAGCCGCTATAAAACAAAAGCCGCCTGTTTAATACAGGAGGCTTTTGTTTTATAAGTTAATTATAATGATGAATTATACTTTTTTAGGCGGAAGATCAAAAGCGATAGCGTTATGCTCAAAATGGCCTTTGTGCGATCCATCACAAAATGGTTTGTTGGCCGATAGGCCGCAACGGCAAATTGATAATACAGTTCTGCCTTGTAAGCCGTATTGGTTACCCTGGGCATCAACGATTTCAAAGTCGCCTTCAATTTTTAAAGAACCATTATTATTGACAGTAAGTTTAGTTTTCTCCATTTGATAAAATTTTGCGCAAAGTTAATTAATGGCCCAACCTTTAATAAGCCAATTTCTAATTTAGACCTGTTCCTGATTAGCGGCGATGTTACCTTTAAATGACAAATTTATGATGGGTAAAACCGCTGCTCAAAACACATAAGTTTTAGCTTTGTTAAGCATAGGCTTTATAAAAGCATGCGCATCATTATCAATAATAATTTACCTCAACATGGAATACAGACAATTAGGAGCTTCGGGTTTAAAGGTACCCGTTTTAAGTTTCGGAACTGCCACATTTGGCGGTGGGAATGAGTTTTTTAAGGCCTGGGGCAGCACACAGGTTGATGAGGCCAGAAAGCTCATTAACTTATGTTTAGATGCCGGTGTCAACTTTTTTGATACGGCCAATGTGTACTCCCAAGGCTTATCCGAAGAAATATTGGGTAAAGCGCTGGAGGGTTTACGCAACCAGGTATTGATATCATCCAAAGCAACCTTTACTATGGGCGATGGTGCCAATGAGTATGGCTCATCGCGCTATCACCTGATTGAGCAATGTAATGCCAGCTTGCGCCGTTTAAACACAGATCATATCGACCTTTACCATTTGCATGGTTTTGACGGTACCACACCGGTTGAAGAAACACTGCGCGCGCTTGATGACCTGGTAACCAGCGGTAAGATCCGCTACATCGCCTGCTCTAACTTTTCGGGCTGGCATTTGATGAAATCGCTTTCCGTATCAGAACGTTATGGCTGGAGCAGGTACATAGCCCACCAGGCTTATTATTCCTTACTGAACCGTGAGTTTGAGTGGGAGCTAATGCCTTTGGGTATCGATCAAAAAGTAGGAACCATTGTTTGGAGCCCGTTAGCATCTGGTCAGTTAAGCGGCAAATTCAGGAGAGGGTTACCGATTCCTGAAAATTCAAGAACAGTACAAGGCGGCAGTCATGGTCCGGCTACTAATTTTGAGCACTTGTATAATATTGTTGACGCGCTGGACGAAGTAGCCGAAGAAACGGGCAAATCAGTGGCGCAGGTTTCTATAAACTGGTTATTGCAAAGGCCAACTGTAGATAATATTATCATTGGCGCCCGTAACGAAGAGCAATTACAGCAAAATTTGGGTGCTATTGGCTGGAACTTAACAACCGATCAGGTTAAAAAACTGGATGCTGCCAGTGAGGTTGATCCGATATACCCGTACTGGCACCAGCGTCAGAACACTACGCTGAACCCGCTGCCTAAGTTCTATTAAAGTATGTACCGGATCAGGATTTTCGGAATTATGATGTAATTTTATTTTTCTGAAAACTCTGATCCGGATTTTATGGCTACAGACATGCCTGTTTTTATGCAGTTTATGCGCAGTATATTACTGTCCCTTCCTGGTGTAATTGAAAAAATGCACGTTGATGATCCTGCTTTTTATGTCAACAAAAAGATATTTGCCAATGTGAAGCTGAAAGACCAGTTGGTGGCTCTGCATACCCTTGAGCGCTACAGGTGGATAGCTGCCGATCCGGATACCTTTTTTATCACTAATCATTACCTTAACTATAAGTATATGCTGGTGAGGCTTGAAAGTGTATCACCGGATGATCTTAAAGTATTGCTAATGACCGCCTGGCGCAACCGGGCGACTAAAACGCAGATCAAAATGTATGCAAATGGAACTATTACTAAAAAATAATGAATAATAGTTAATATACACTTTCTTCATAAAAAAATAACGGCGTTTTTTAGAAGCTTTCTAAAACAATAGCTAATTTGCATTATCTTATAGATAAATACCTTGCAAACCTATTAACCCGTTATAGATATGATTAGCCGTAGAAAGTTTATCCAGACAACCTCAATTGCAGGTACTTGTTTCCTGCTCACTCCCGAAATATCAAAGGCCAGCTTCTTAGGATCACCCAATAATAAAGTAGTGCTGGGCATGATGGGTACTAATAATCGTGGCCTTTACCTTGCCCAAAACTTTGCCAAAATACCCAATGTTGAAATTGGCTATGTATGCGATGTTGATTCCAAAGTACTTGAAAGTACCATTAACGAAATATTTAAGCAAACGGGTAAAAAGCCACAAGGCTTTACCGATATCCGCAAAATGCTGGAGGTGAAAGAGATGGATGCGCTTGTCATAGCCGCGCCTGATCATTGGCATGCACCCGCTACCATTATGGCTTGCCAGGCAGGTAAACATGTATACGTTGAAAAGCCCGGTAGCCACAATCCGCATGAAGGCGAAATGGCTGTTGAAGCATCAAAAAAATATAAACGCCTGGTGCAAATGGGCAACCAGAGCAGATCGGTCGCTAATGTGCAGGGCATGATCAAAGAGCTGAATAGTGGCATTATCGGCCGTGCTTATTATGCCAAAGGCTGGAGTACCAGTAAAAGGATTAATATTGGTAAGGGCAAGCAAGTAGCTGTTCCTGAGCATTTAAATTATGATCTGTGGCAAGGGCCTGCTCCGCGCATGGCTTTTCAGGATAACCTGATACATCATAAC
>NZ_JBCECK010000001.1:33617-136556 GCF_039207105.1 Mucilaginibacter sp. | reverse complement strand
AGCCTGGTGAGCCATTCACAGTGGCGAAAGATAAGTTTGTGATCAACTACTCGCCATTGGTTACCACCGATCCGGCAAGTACCTTCAGGATACAGGTAGACTCGGTTGCGGAGTGCGCTTACGACAAAATAGAAGAAATGGACGCCTCACTCGTAAACCGCGATGCCACTGTAATACTCGTCAGCTACAACGACCCTGTGCCTGAAAGAACCGCCAATTTCCTTAATGCATTGCTTGACGCCTATAACGAATATACCCTTGACGACAAGAACAGGACCGCCTTCAAAACAATTCATTTCCTGGGAGTGAGGATCGATTCGTTAAAAGAAGAACTCGGATTACTGGAAAAACAGGAAGAAAATTTCAAGATCCAAAGAGGAATCACAGATATTGATGCCAGTTCAAAACTGGCATTGGATCAGGTAAAGGAAGCAGATATCAAGCTCAGCGAAGCTAACCTGCAACTTTCGGTTTTTGACCAGGTGGAAAACTATATTAACAATCCCTCCAGCGATTACCCCTTTGCACCCGTGATCGGCAATATTGATCAGACACTGACCTCTATGATTAACCGATATGAGGAAGCACTCAAAGAAAAAAAACGATTGTCGCTCTCCCTCAAACCTACCAGTGAGATCCTGAAAAACGTGGAGTCGCAGATCACTGATGCCCGAAAAACCATCAGCGACTATATCGCAGGGTACAAACGGAACGCCGGTGTGGTACAAAAAGAATCACAGCGTAAAGTAAACCAAATACAAGGTAAAATAGCCAATATACCCACCTACGCAAAAGAATATATCAACATCAAAAGGCAACAGGGGGTGAAAGAAGACCTCTATCTATACCTATTAAAAAAGAAGGAAGAGGCATCAGTTGCTTATGCCAGCAATGTGGTAGACAATAAAGTGATAGCCCCTGCTTTTGTACCCGACAAACCTGTCTCTCCCAAACAATCCATTGTATTCATTGCCTTTATTGCTGTCGGCCTGGTACTCACCAGCGCTTATATCTATTTTAAATATTTTTTAAACTCCAGCATACTCAGTAAAAAAGAGATAGAACAGGTATTAGATCTCCCTGTGATAGCCGAAGTCTACCAGCAGGAAGAAGGAGCACACGATATGTCGCTCAAGAACAGATCAGTACTTATGGAACAGGTATTCAACCTACGTACAAACTTAAAATTTCTGCTTACAGAAGTTACTGGTACACCCATTATCATGTTCACTTCCAGTATTTCGGGCGAAGGAAAAACATTCTTGTCGGCCCATCTCGGTAATTCCTTAACGGTTAGTAATAAAAAAGTGGTACTACTTGAGCTCGACCTCAGGAAGCCAAAGCTTTCTAAGTTCTTCGGGCTTGATCATAACATTGGCGTCACTAATTATATCCTCGGCAATAAAACCATAGAAGAGATCATTAAAAAAGTACCAGGTACGGATGAGCTTTACCTCGTTTCCTCAGGGGCTATTCCTCCCAATCCTATAGAGCTGATTGAAGGAGAACGCATGGCTGAACTACTAAACCGGCTGAAAGGCATGTTCGACTACGTAATTATTGATATGACGCCTATCGGTATTGTATCCGATGCTAAAAGTATTTCAAATCACGTGGATTGCACCCTGTTCGTAGTAAGGTACAATTTCACGCTTAAATCTAAATTGATATCTGTGTCGGAAAGCATTAGAAAAGGGGTCTTTAGAAAAATGGGTGTCATCTTCAACGGCATAGAACAGAATACCTTTTACCCATATTACGATTATTATTCATACACAGAAGATAAGCAGCATAAGCATACATGGTTATCATTGGTTAAAAAAATAAAACAGCGTTTTGTATAAACTATTTGAAAATAGCGGTTGGCTCCTGATTGATAAGCTCAGTAAACTTTTCCCGGGCCTCATCATTTTGGCACTTATTGGTCGCCATCTGGGGCCCGAAGAATTCGGGATCTGGAACTATGCACTGGCACTCACCACTATTATAGGCAGTGTGGCCATACTTGGCATGGATAAGCTCGCCGTGAAAGAGATAATCAATAATGAGCAAAGACAGGGAATTACGGTGTCAACTATTATTGTAATGAGAATCAGTGCGGCCATAATCTGTATGACCATCAGTATAGGTATTGTGTTGTTTACCAGGAAACACCAGCAACTTTATTTATACTGTACCATTTTTTCTGCGCTGATTATTATCATGCAATCCTTTGATGTATTAGATTATTTCTACCAGGCAAAAAACAATGTAAAAAGAGTAATTATCCCTAAGGTAGCTGTATTCATTGCTTTCTGTATGGTAAAGCTTATCATCATATTTCTTGGGGGTTCTTTGATGGCATTTCTATGGGCATCGGCTGCGGAATTGTTGGTAACCTATATGGTAATCATAGTGATATTCGGCTATCATAATGCCGCGGATCTCACCCTGCGCATAGACTGGCTACTGGCCAAATCACTGTTGGCTCAGAGCTGGCCACTGATGCTCTCAAACTTGGTTGTAGTGCTGTTCATGAAGATAGATCTGATAATATTGGATGTGCTTTCAAACGCCGCCGAACTGGGTAAATACGTGGGCGCCGCCCGGATCTCCGAATTATGGTATGCTATTCCCATGGTAATATCTGTAGCCATACTGCCGGGCCTCATCCAAAAGAAAAAGATCAGCCACAATGCTTATTTGCTAACCCTTGAAAAATGGCTCCGGTTATCGTTTTGGTTAAGCGCAGGTATTGCTTTACTGGTTACATTGACTGCACACCTGATTATTCCGTTCCTATATGGCGAAGCCTATATGACTGCTTCCTGGATGCTTATGATTCATGTATGGGCGGGTATTCCTGTTTTCCTAAACATTGTTTTAGTGCAGTACCTCTTCGTGGAAGGAGAATACAAGATTTACCTGTATGGCAACCTGTGCGGCCTCATAGTTAATATAGGTATTAATCTCTTACTGATACCATCCTATGGCGGTATTGGTGCAGCCATTGCTACGGTAGTTGCTTACGCTTCTGTATATGGCATGTTACTCCTGCTCGACAAAAGCGGCCAGGGATATCTGCTCACAAGCAAGATATTTCACCCCGCATTGGTCATTTCAGATATAAAACAGGTGTATAACAATCTGAAGGTATTTACCGGCAAGTTATTCACTATTAACCAAAAACATTACATCAAATGAGCAGCATTAAAAGCATCATATTAAAATCAGTAACCACTTTATTTCCCCAATTTAATTACAATATGGGTGCTTACTGCCCCGAGGGTAAAGGTTTCATTTTAATACACCGTTTTAAAAATATTAATCAGGAAATAGGTTATTCAGCAACAAGCCAGCACACCTATTCAACATTCAATAATGGGTTTTAAATACTAAATAATGTTACACACGCCGATCTTATTACTGGTATTTAACCGCCCCGAACAGGCATTGCTGGTACTCAGGCAAATCAAGCTACAACAGCCTGAACGCCTGTTTATTGCTGCCGATGGCCCCCGCCACAACCGGGCTGGCGAAGCTGCGCTATGTGAGGCTACCAGAACGGCTCTGTTAAATGACATTGACTGGCCCTGTAAAGTAGAAACACTATTCAGGCCCCATAACCTGGGCTGCGGCAAAGCGGTAAGTGCTGCTATCGACTGGTTTTTCAGGCATGTAGAAGAAGGTATTATATTGGAAGATGACTGTGTGCCAGATCCTTCCTTCTTCTCTTTCTGTACAGTCATGCTGGCAAAATACCGGTTGAATCAGAACATTATGCATATTAACGGGAGTAATTACCAGTCGGGCATGCTGCGGGGAAATGCTTCCTACTATTTTTCCCACTACGCACATGTATGGGGATGGGCAACCTGGCGGCGCGCCTGGCAGTATTACGATTTTACACTTTACCGGTACCAGCACGTTTCCAGGCAGGGCCTTAACAACTTCCTGCAATTAGAACTGCAATCCATATATAAGGCCCAGACAGATACCTGGGATATCCAGTGGTTTATGAGCGTGTGGTTCAATAAAGGATGGGTTATCACACCCAATATCAGCCTTATTAAAAACATCGGTTATGGTAAACAAGCTACCCATACCCGTTCTGTTCCCCGGTGGTTTAACAAAATACAATACGGCAAAATAGAAGATATCAGGCACCCCGATGTGGATAATATTGATGAAGAAGCAGACAGATATACCATCAACACATTGTATAGCCCTGGCGGCTTGTCTACCGGGATCAAAAAAACAGTAAAAAATAATACGCTACTGTACAACCTGTACAAACGCATCTCCAGATAAGCAAATGAATATGGAAACCGGATACAGTATTCTTCAAAGCAGTAATTTATTCGTGGAATGTTTCAGGGAGAGCATGCCCCTGGTTATTGCCATGATACTGCTGTACCAGTACTATAACAAGCGGATCTCTATTATAGATACGCTGCTCTATGCCTTTGCATCCGAAGCCTATACTATGCTCGTCATCGGGCCTACTTTTAATGCTACGTTTTTTATTGGCATTTTCATCTTCCTTGAACAGGCACATCAATTATTTACCGGCAGGCAATATATCCGGAAAGAATATTTCTTTCTACTCATATTACCTCTGCTATCGAACATTGTGGTATTCCTGATCACACAATTTTACAAAGATCCTTTCAGTTATCCTGGTGGTAAGTTATTCCCCTTTTATACAAAGCCTATTTATTTTTACTTGAAAACTTACCTGCCTTTATTTGCTATTGGCGCTAAAATAGTGCAGGAAAGGGAACAACTTTCATTTGAAAAATTCTCCCGCAGCATAAAAAAAATCGCAATTATATCCTGCATTATAGCCATTATCCAAATTGCCGTACAGCTCATTTTCCATAATGTGGAGCTTAGTGAGTTTCTGGGCCTACAAAGCCGTTACCTGCAACAGGAGATCAATGGCCCGCTGGGGCTGCGGGTGCAGGCATTGTTTTCGGAGCCTAAAATATTCAGCGCCTTTCTTTCCTTAGCTATTCCCTTGTTTATTAAAGACCGGAACTACATGGCGGCTACAGTAATGTCTGTTGTGGGCATCCTCACATCATCGCAAACCTTCTGGATCAATATCCTGGCCGCTGGGCTTTTGTTTCTGTGCCTTCCTAAACTGTTGCCAGTAAGATTGAAAATAATCAGTACCCTGGGCATGATCGTTGGTGTTTTCCTCGCTATCTCGGCATCTAAGGAATACTTCCTGAAACAGTATATGGCTAACCGCAACCAGCCCATATACCGGCTGCTGCTGGAAAGATCACTTTACCGGTATGATAACGAAGTATGGCGTAAGAGTAATGTTATTCTAGGAATCCCGCTACAGCGGGATATGGAACTACCAATAGTAGATTTTCTACGGAATGAGCCTTATCTTGTTATATCAGGATATGGGGCTGGAAACAGCACTTTTATTCCTCCAAGCTATTTTTTTGGGCAGGCCAACTATCAAAACAAATTAGCGGGTATTGGCGGTCAAAACCTCAATATGCGCTGGTTCTTTATCCTGGCAGAATTTGGCGCTGTTTCCCTGGTTTTCTTTTTTTTGATACTTACCAGAACTGGGCAAGGAGCTTCTCCATTCCAGCGCAGTTATCTGGCGTATGTTGCTGTTTGCTTCTTTTTTAGTCAGATTGATCTTTTCCTGATCATAGTGGCATTACTCTGCGCATATAATAATGAATCTGTAAACGAAAATGGACATGAACAAAATACGTAGTATTCTCTGGGGCATTCAATTCCGGATGTCTCTATTGTATCACTACCTTTTCAATAAAAAGGTAAGGAAAAGAACGTCATGGAACGAAATGATGTACCACCTTTTTTCACCACGCATGTATGACGTAGCCAATGAAAAAGCCACCCTTGTAAATAAAGACGAAAAATACAGCTATTACCAGATAAAAGGTCATGAAGATATATTCATTTATCCGCTGTCTGCACCGTTTTACAGCTTTGCGATGATCATGACTGAATCAAGACCTGAACACTGGCATTATTACGAGATTCCTCAAACAGATATCTCCCCCGGTGATGTAGTGGTTGACTGCGGCAGTGCTGAAGGCTTTTTTGCTTTCAGGCACCAGTATACGGCTAGCCGCATTTTTGTATTAGAGCCTTTGCCACTGTTCATAGATTCACTACAGGAACTTTTCCAAAACAAAAACAAAGTGGTGATCCTACCTGTCGCGGCAGGCGATAGTTGTCATAAGGCATATATCAATATTACATCCGATAATACCGTGCTTAACGGTACAATCGGAGAACATAACCACAATGGAGAAGCTATTGAAGTGGATGTGGTAACTATAGACAGTCTTTTCGCTGAAAAAGGAATCAAGATAGATTATTTAAAAGCTGATATAGAAGGATTTGAAGAAAACATGATTAGGGGAGCACTTAAAACCATTAAGGATAGCAAACCCAAAATAGCTATCACTACCTATCACCCCGGACAGGATTATGAAAAACTAATAGCCTTGATAAAGAGCGTGGTGCCAGAATATAACCACCTCATAAAGGGAATCCATTATATATCCGGCAACCCGGTAATGTTACATATGTGGATCTAAAACGATATAACTATGCAAGTATATTTAGACAATATTGTATTCTCCATTCAAAAAGCCGGCGGCGTATCGGCTTACTGGTACGAGTTGTTGTCAGGTATGTGCAATCGCGGCATATCAGTAGGCTTTTTAAATGCACAACCCGAATCAGAGAATATCTTTGAAAAGAAGATAGACTACAACCGTTTTGATTGTATACAGGAGAGCTGGATCCCTCATAAATATCTCCGGTATTTACCTCTGCGTTATCCGCTCCCTAAGGCTTCTGTTTTTCACGGAGGGTATCTGCGCGTGTCAACTCAAAAAGATATCCTGAACATCCTTACAGTGCACGACTTTGCACATGAACGGAAGCTGGCCTCAAAATTCCCCCGGGGATTGGCAAACACATTGCAAAAAGCATATGGTATTAAACGAGCCGATGGCATTATATGCATATCAGACAGTACCAGAAAAGAGTTGCTTCACTTTTTCCCTGATATTAACCCTGCCAAAGTTAGGGTGATTCATCATGGTATAGGAAACTTTTATCCAATCAGTAAACAACAAGAGGTCAGCTGTTCGCTGGACATTGACCTCCAGAAAAAATTCATCCTGTATGTAGGCGCACGCAGAAACTATAAGAATTTTTTTATGGCCGTAAAAACGATGGAATTGCTTCCTCCTGCTTACCACCTGGTTGTGGTAGGAGGCGAGCTCTGGACCAAAGAAGAAATGAATACGATGGAAGAAACAATACCCGGACGCTATCATGTTTTCCCAACAATAAGCGAAGCCGATCTGAATATATTATATAATTATGCTTTTTGTCTCCTTTATACTTCAGCGTATGAAGGCTTCGGACTCCCACCGGGAGAAGCCATGAAAGCCGGTTGTCCGGTTGTAACCACCGGTACGACATCTATGCCAGAAGTAGTGGGCAAAGCCGGTCTGGTGACCGAAAGACCTGACCCTTTGTTATTTGCAGAAAAGATCAACTTGCTGGAAAATGAAACATTTAAACAAAAGTTAATTGATCATGGCCTTCAACAGGCAAAAAAGTTTACATGGGACAAAAGTGTGCGCGAAACAATTAGTTTTTATCAAGATTGCTGGAATCTCAAATTCACAATATGAGTATTATTTTTAAAATAGCAGATGCAGTAAAAGTATTTCGGGCCTCGGGCAGAGGCTTAAAGCCCTTGCTGGAAAAGGGTGCTTCCGTAGCTTCCAGCCGGATATTGTACAACTGCAAACATTACATTCCGGCATTGGGTACTATTATAGATGCAGGTGCCAATCGTGGTCAGTTTGCAGTGGCTGCCACTTATTTTTATCCGGGTGTGCATATTCATTCATTTGAACCCCTTCCTGAAGTATTTCCCATTTTACAACGTAATACAAGCAAATTAAATAGCATTAGCACTTACAATATTGCTTTGGGAAACGTTAATGGAATGCTCGAATTTTACAGTAACGCTTACTCCCATGCCAGCTCTGCTTTGCCCATATCTGAGTTACAAAAAAGCATGCTCCCGAAGACAAGTACCTCCCAACGGATAGAAATACCGGTAAAACGACTGGACGACCTGTGCGATAACTTGCTTCTTATGCCGCCAATATTATTAAAAATGGATGTACAAGGATTTGAAAAGGAAGTACTGAAAGGCGCGGTTAAAACTTTGCAAAAAATTGATTATCTGCTATTTGAAACCTCTTTTGTTCAGATGTATGATGGCGAACCATTGTTTGATGAAATGCATCATTTTGTAAAAGAACTGGGATTTGAATTGATTGGCCCTGTAGGTTTCCTGCAATCAGAAAAATTGCAAATTCTGCAAATGGACCTTCTATATAGGAGAAGAAAAGAATGAAAATTGTAGTTAATGATCACTCCGGCCACGCTTTTACTTTACAGCTAAGCAAACAATTTGTACAAAGTGGGCATGAAGTATTGTACGCTTATTCGGTTTCCTTCCAGTCACCCAAGGGGAACTTTCAAGACCTTTCTGTTTCGGATACCAGTTTAACCGTGCTGCCTATTACCGTCAAAGGTAAATTCGAAAAATATTCCATTTTAAAAAGAAGGAAACAGGAAATTGAGTACGCAACGCAGCTCATCGCCAAACTGGAAACATTCCAACCCGATATAGTTTTAAGTAGTACAACACCGTTGTTTGTACAGCAACATTTACAAAAATACTGCATCAGAAAAGGAATCAAATTTGTATTCTGGTGCCAGGATATTTATACAATCGCCATCAGGCAGATCGCGCGCCAAAGGCTCGGGCTTATCGGCTTTCCACTTTGGTGTTACTTCAAAAAACTGGAATCAGACCTGCTTAGAAAAAGCTCACATATTATTAGTATAACGCCGGGTTTTAATGACCTGTTTAAAAAATGGAAAGTGCCCCTGGGACAAGTAACCTGCATCCCAAACTGGGCGCCACTCCCGGAAATAACCCCTGTAAGCAAAAATAATGATTGGGCTAAACGGTATCAAGTAGCTGATAAAACCTGTATTGTTTATTCTGGCACACTTGGGTTAAAGCACAACCCATCCATTCTCTCTGCTGCTGCCCAATATTTTCGCGAACATCAGGAAGTGATTTTTATTGTTATCTCCGAAGGTTTAGGGGCAGACTTTCTGCAAAAAGAAAAAGAGAAACACCAACTCGTCAATCTCATGCTACTTCCCTTTCAGGAATTTGGAGATATGAGTCAGGTACTTGGCACAGCAGATATACTGCTGGCCATACTTGAGAATGATGCAAGCGCCTATTCAGTACCTTCAAAGGTACTTGCTTACCTGTGTGCTGAAAAACCCATAGTGCTTGCAATGCCACCTGATAACCTTAGCGCTTCTATCGTGAAGGATAACAATGCGGGTTATTGCATTGCACCTGATAATCCGAAAGACTTTTTCCGGCAAATTGAGAACCTGATAACCGACCCAGTCAAGCGAACAGAAATGGGTCATAATGGCCGCGTTTATGCTGAAAAAAATTTCGACATAGTTCATATAGAAAAAAAATTCATGCAAGTATTTAATACGATCATGAACTGATACCAAAGCTATTTTATTCATAATCCTCTTTAACCAATCACAAGATGAAACCACGTAACCATATTAATTTCTTAATAAGACTCTTGATTGATTATTTGGTATTGATATTGGCTTTTCTCCGTACACGTCAATATATTGCTGGTTTAGGAGATGTATTCCTTTCACTCTTTAACCTGTCCCTGCTTGGCATAAGCATTGCCGCGTGGACTGTTATCGGGATGTCTGTTCAGTTGTACGAAGAATTTAGAACAAGATCATTTTCTTACGAGTTCATAGCCATTCTGAAAACCACACTACTTCACACCTGTTTCCTGACCTTTCTGTTTTTCTATTGCTTTAAGTACTATCCATATGCCAGAACATTTACGTTATTATATGCTTCCTTAACATTTACATGTATAACGGTAGCCAAGTTTTTTGTAAAACAATCACTGCTTCGGTTAAGATCAAACGGTTATAATATAAAAAACATACTAATAGTAGGTACAGGCGATACTGGCATGAAATTCTATAACACTATTTTATCCAATGACCACTTTGGATATCGATGTGTAGGATTTGTGGACGAACAAACCAATCCATATCTCAACGGACAATACCTGGGAAAAATATCAGATCTGTCCAGGGTTCTCGAAAATCATGAAATAGATGATGTTATTGTAGCATTGTCAGAAACGCAGCACAGAGAAATGGAAAAAATCATTATCTCGAGTGAAAAAGAAGCCAAACGAGTAAGGATCATAGCAGATTACCACCGCTTTTGTACCTCTACGGCCAGTATGAATTTATTTGGCTCATTTCCACTTTTAACAATCCGTACCTCTCCGCTGGATGATCCGGCTAAACAACGTTTTAAACGCATCTTCGAACTTTGTGTTACCAGCGTACTTTTCATTACTGTATTCTGGTGGTTATTTCCCATAATTGCCCTGCTGGTCAAACTATCTTCACCAGGACCTATCTTTTTCATACAGGAACGACAAGGTTTAAATAACAAAAAAATAAACTGCTACAAATTCCGCTCTATGACAAGTAATAGCAATACCGTAGATGCAGAAGGGCGCTATGTTCAGGCTACGCTGAACGATTCCCGGGTTACCCCGATAGGACGGTTTCTCCGTAAAACTAATCTCGACGAGCTGCCCCAATTTTTCAATGTTTTAAGAGGAGATATGGCGTTAGTAGGCCCACGCCCCCATCCTATTCCTTTACACCAGGAATCAAAAAACACGATACAAAATTATATGCTGAGGCATGTAGTAAAACCCGGAATCACAGGTTGGGCGCAGGTGAATGGCTACAGGGGTGAAACCAAAGTATCCGGCCAAATGCAGAAACGTGTTGACTTTGATTTGTGGTACATTGAAAACTATAGTTTCTGGCTTGATTGCCAGATCATTTTTCAGACACTGATGAATATGATCAAGGGTGATAAAAACGCTTATTAGCTATTGGATTGCTTCATTGCAACAATATTCTGAAAAGCAAATATTTCATAGTTTGTACTATTATAAGGCCCCAGTGCTTTTAGGCCATCAGGTAACATCCGATAAAAATTGTAACCGGGTAGTATATCAACAATATCCTTTAAAAACGTTCTGGAGATGATATTCATTTCATTGAACTCCATCTGTATTACTTCCGCTATGCCGGCTGCGATGGTTTTACTCGCTCCTTTCAACACGCTCAGTTCATGACCTTCCGTATCGATCTTTAACAAAGCGATTTTTGAAATGTTATGATCTGCTACAAAATCATCGATAGTGGTAAGCGCAATAGCTACTTCTTCGGCTTTTCCTTCATGAAGATGTTCTATTACCCCTTTGTACATACTGGCATGCTCTGATCCACCATCACCCTGATAATCATAAATGGCAGCCATACTACTCTCTTCCCCTGCTCCCTCTGGCACTGCTGTAAAATGGTATGCCACTGCTGCTTCGTGCAGTTTTTGGAATGCAGCCGGGTGCGGTTCAAAAGCAAAAATTGGCAGGGCAATCGCATTCTTTCTTAGCATCACTGAATAGTTCCCTATATTTGCGCCAACGTCCATGATCACTCCTGAATCAAGCTTTCTGCTGGCTTTCAAAAATTTAATAAATGCTTTTTCTCCGGATACAGTGTCGTTCTCATAATTTCTAACACCTAATCCAACCATACTTAACTTATAAAAACAAAGATTCAAGGGATAAAAAATACGCCGGGCAAATAAAAGCACATACACTCTTTTAACAGACTTTTCAAGGGTATTCATATTTAAAGGTTTAGTTATTATCAGACTATAACTGCTCTACCATATTTTACTAATATACTGATATTTTAATAGTAAGAAGCTAATTATTTGTCCTTTTCAATACAGTATAATAATTTAACCTTATAAATAGCTCTTTCAAAGTATAATCATAAAACTTGCTTAATGGTGCAGCAATATCACATGTTCTACACGCGATTTTTCATCACCTGAGCCGGACAATTGCATAATCTTTCCATTTTTCCAGATAACCGCATTGTCGGCATTATCATTACCGCCCGCATAAATGTCATTACCGTCTATAACAATGCTTGATGCAACAGAAAACATACCATTGTCGTGAAAAATGATTTGTCCGTTTTTCCATATCGTTGCACCATTGTTACTGCCAGCCACATACACATCATTTCCCGAAACGGCTATAGCCTTCACCACCGCTTGTCCGTTGGCTTCAAGTTGTATCTTAATACCATTTTTCCAGTAAACGCCATTAAAAGTATTGTTGGTTATTGCCCCACCACACATATATACATCATTACCACTAATAGCTATCGCTGTTGCTTCAGAAGAAGAAATTGTATCTTGTACTTTCACCAAAACCCCGTCCTTTATATAACCCGCTACCTGCGTATTTGCAGTTGTCTTGACATCAACCAACAAATATGAATTATTGCTATTAAAAATAATATCTACATAATTTTGAACAGTTGGGATTGTGGGTAACACAACGGGAATATCGTTCTTCCATACTACCGGATATCTGTCATTATTTATGTCATCAGCTATAGTTCCGTAGCCCAGCATATAAATGTCATCCCCTTTAAATGAAATACTGATTATAGTACTTGCTATAAACCCCTTTGAAACATCTTTTAGTATGCCATTTTTCCAATAGGCAGCATGTGCCATACCGTTAGTACCCTTGAATGAGCCTACTGTATAAATGTCTGTACCCTTCAGTGCCATGTTGCGCGTTAAATCATCTACGGTGTTTGGTGCCTGCAAAGTCATCAATTGCCCATTTTTCCAGTAAACAGGTTTTATAGCATCTGGTGGGTTACCAATACTTCCTAAGGCATAAATGTCAAATGTTGGTTGAGACGGTGTTTCATCTTTCTTTTTACAGGCTGATAAAAAGACAGCAGATAGCATAAAACATAGCGCAATATTTTTGATCATTTGCATAAATAATAGATATAGAGGTACACATTGTGAAAAGACACAAAAACGCGTTACTCTAAAACTATTTTACACTACCTGCGCTAATTTCTTGATAAAACACAAATTCATGGCAAATTAATCGCTTCCAGATAACGAAATGTATTGGCCCGAACGGAAATAACCGCAGGGGACTGTTTAGATATAGACAGACCGATTACAGCAGTTTTACGTTTCCCTACCACACTGTTGGAGCTATGGGTATGGAATACATAGTATAATGCCCCGTCTCCTTGTAAAAACAAATCACCGTGCCCGCTTCCATTTTGCCCAGTATTATTTCTGCTGAGTATTGGGTTACCCGCATATTTAGTCCAGGGCCCTGCGGGGCTTGATGAAATCGCATAACCAACCGCATAATCAGGGTTTCTGAAATCATTAGCCGAATAAAATAAATAATATAGATTCCCTATTATGGTTACTGTAGGCCCTTCTGATACAGACCATTGGGAGTTCGCTGTATTTTCCCATCCTTGTTCAGCATGGATGCACTCGTTCAGAGTTGCCTCGTCAATATCACTCAAGTTGTCATTCAGCCTTACCACATATATACGATTACCCCGGTCAAGGCGTACATGATAAAGGTATAATTTGCCATCAGCGTCTTTGAAAATAAAGGGATCAATCTGTTTACCCTGCTCAGAGATCGGATGATGAACGCTTTGAGTAAAAGGTCCAAGGGGGCTGTCGCTACTGGCTATCGCGATGTGCTCATCGGCGGTATAAGCCATGTAGTACTTTTGGCCATACTTAAATACTTGCGGAGCCCAAAAACCTTTACTTCCATAGCTATCCCCTTTTAACAAAGCATGCCTTTGTTGCCGTTTCCAGGTTTTCAAATCTTTTGAGGTATAAACTTCAAAACCATCAGGACTACCTGTGCCATACAGATAATAGGTATGATTCTCAAAGAATATTGTTGGATCGGCCAGTTGTAAAGTATCTCTTTGGGTTTGTGCAAAAAGAGTGCTCATCGTCCCCAGGAAAGCTAAAATGATCAACAGTTTTTTCATTGCGATGTTTTGCAGGTAAGTTTTGACCGGTAGGATTTATTTTTGGTTCATAAACCCTATAGATCGGCTCTCCTGCTGTTTTACCGCCAAGCCTTGAACAAAGAGTTGTCCCTCCTCTATTTTAAACTGCAAACTGTGTTCATCAGGTTTAAAACCATCAACTTTTAAAATATCCTTTATTTTTTCAATGAGCTCCTTACGATCAAATACCGGGCTAACCTTTATTTGATCATTAACAGGTTCAAGCACTATACCTTCTGCTTTATAAGAGAATAATTTAGATTCCATATGATAAATATAATGATTAAACCTTTTTTAAAAACTTAGATATGTTCAATATCCAATTGAGTCGATAATGCTATATCATTTATGGTTCAAGCTGTATCCCCTCGGCACTCAGGTTTTTATGTAATAATAACAATATCTCGCTTTTAGCTTCCTCTGATTTGGATACATCTGTGCTCCAGAAGAAAGCCTTCATATCAAAGCCATCGTCCTTAACCCTGGTGAACAAGAGCTGTGGTTCACGGCCCTGATAAACATATTTTGAAATAACAATTGTATTTTTAATCATCGAAGACACAACTTCCATATCGTTATTACCGCTTACAGACAAATTCATTTCAACGCGACGCTGACTATTGGTAAGCGTCCAATTCACAATTTTTTGAGAAAGGACATCCCCGTTAGGTATAATTACCTCCGCCCCTTCCTGAGTAAGTAAGGTACTTGACCGTAAGCCTATTTCTCTTACCCGCCCTGTTTGATCCCCTATCTGCACAACATCACCAATTTGCAGAGGCCTGTCAAATATCAGCACAATGCCTGATACAAAGTTATTTACGATATTCTGTAAGCCCAAACCAATACCAACACCCAAAGCACCTATAACAATTGTTATTTTATCAACCGGTACACCTGATGCTGCTACGGCCAATAAGTAACCTAAACAAAGCAGAACCAGTTTAGTCACTAAGAGTCTGGATCGCTGCCCCTTATCGCTGATCTCTTCTTCAACATCACTATCTCCAAAGAAATAGCCTACATAACGCTGTAATAAATGCGCTACCCAAATAATGAAGAAGAAAAGCACAACACCCCCCAAGGTAAAAGAAGCATTGCCAATATTACGAGGCGTTTTCAGAAAATCGCTAAGAATATTCAGCAATGAATTATAAACGTTAAGATTGGTGGTGAAAACAATAAGCCACAAAACAATCACCAGGAAAAGAATTAAGCGACGGAAACTTTTCAGTACATGCTGATACTCAAAATTACTTACGAACCCTCTTTTAACCCTAATAGCTACCATTTGCAGTACAATTGTTTCAATACATATCTGGCTGAATACTGCCAGGCCAATGGCTTGCATAAATGAAAATATCGCTGCATTACCCAATATCTGCCCTAATGAAAAACGACCAAATATGTTAAACAACACTGCCAGTACATTCATCACGTTATGCAGGATAATTACGAAATGCAAAAAACCTTTTAAATGTAGATTGTGCCGCATTTTTGACAGGAAAAGCAGGCCAAAAACAAAAGACAGGATATTAAGCAATATCAGGAATAACCGCTGCCCGAATCCTGGAGCAGTAAGGTGGTGCATAAAGGAAAAACACAAATAAAGTACCACCATAACTATCCAATATACAAACAGTTCCCTCGGCCACTTTTTCCAGCAGATGATAGTAAGAATGATCATTAGCACAAATTGTACCGATTCGATGTAAGTAGATGGTGCGTACAAGTCAAACAAAGGCGCCATAGAAAACATGACCACAAATGCCGAAATGATATAACCCGATGGCAGATAAGTAAAACCAAGCCCGTTGATCTTGTCAATTGCTTTCCTCTGTTTTAAAATACGGATGTTTCGGTAAGTCCATATTAAAAACAGCACACCTATCAGCAACAGAAAAAGGCGCTTATTACCACTATCTTTAAAATAATAACGCAGGGCTTTCTGCTCGCCCTGATAAACTTTTCGGAACGATGAGCGGTTGTTAGCCTCATTCTGTATAGTCGTATCTTTCTCCCAAAGATAATTGTATTCCTTACCAAAAATGCGGATGGCCGATGTAGTGAGTAACGCGTTCACCTTATCTAAAAGTTGTACTGTGGTAATGGTACTGGATGAGGTATGTGTTTGCAGACGGTTGATGATGGCAGCGCTCTTTCTTAATTTTCCGGTACTGGCACGCCAGGTTTCGCGCATGTCTTTAAGCTGAACAGTGAATTGCTTACGCAATACAGAATCGCGCAGCAGTTGTCTCAATACAGTGTCTTTCATCAGCTTTCGCATGCTGCCTTTCAGCCCTGTTAATGTTTTATCTGTACTATCCAGAAGCTTACGGTGATCTTGCAGGTCGCCTTGTATATTTTGCAGAAGGGTTCTGAAAACCTGCAAATTGCGAAGGTTTAACGCACCACTATTATGAAGAATATTATCTTTTAATACAATCAATACAGAATCAGCATCCTGCAACTTGGTTCTTACATTATGAATATCAAGTCCCAGTTCGCTTTTGTTATCAATATTATTCAGTACCATGTAGGTATTTTCAATCTCTAATTGATAATCGCTGCTGGTGAGCTTAGCCGAATCAGCAAACAGGGATGCCATAGTACCTTTTCTCTTCTGCTTTAAGGAATCTTGTTGATGTTTAGAGGTTTCAGCAACTACTGTTTTAGTTTTTGGATCGGAAGCCTTTTGGGCAAATGTGGCCAGGCTTGATAATAAAAATAAATAAATTAAACCCTGGTGTAGCCAGCTGTTTTTCATAAAGGTTAGTTTTTGCGCTACAAATATGGTGATATTACCAAAAACCTGTACAGGTAAATATAACAGGTAACAGCTATTTTGCTATCGTTTGCTTTTTTGTTGTTGGCAAAATAAGTATATAATCTCCGGTCACAAACAAATTACCCTCACGAATTTTGATGCCGCAATGATAAGCTTTAAATTTAAAACCAAACCTAAGAGTCATTTCCATTACATTAAAATAAATGAAGCTAAGTAAAAAAGTACATCACAACTTTGTGTTCGGTATCTTGTGCTACATGCTATGTGGCATAAATCCCGCCGTTGCCCAAATACCAACAAGAGATCCGCATACACCTGGCTATGTAAAAGCCACTGAATTACCAGATGGTGCCAATCCTTCGCCGGATTCCAATGGAAATTTTATTATTGGCCCAACACACCATGATGCTCCGGAATCCGTGGTTCAGGCCGACATACCGCAAGGGAAAATATATCACTTCACTATGAACTCCAAAGACAGCAAAATTTATCCTGGTATTGCCAGAGAACCAAATACATTTGGTTCTCCAGATCCTGCAAACCCTGCTAAATTAATTGTCACAACAAGTCATCCGGCTCCTTACAACCGTCAGGTTGCGGTATATGTTCCAGAACAGTATGTTCCGGGTACTGCCGCACCTTTCATAATTGGTGCCGATGGGCCTGACAATTTGCTCTTCGTGGTTTTGGACAACCTGATTGCTAAAGGAAAAGTGCCTCCGATGATAGCCATCTCTATCGGTAACGGCAGTGGTGATGCGCAGGGCAGCCAGCGCGGCCTGGAATATGATACTATGAGCGGTCTATACGCAGAATTTGTTGAAAAAGAAGTTCTGCCGCTGGTAGAAAGTAAGTACCAGGTGAAACTGACTAAAAATCCAGACGGTCGCGCTACTATGGGTGGCAGCTCTGGCGGGTCATGTGCCCTGGTTATGGCTTGGTATCATCCCGAATTATATCACCGTGTACTCACCTATTCCGGCACTTATATTAACCAGCAATGGCCCTACAACCCTGAATCACCTCAGGGTGCCTGGGGATTTCATGGACACCTGATCCCGGAGAGTCCACTAAAGCCGTTGCGAATATGGATGGAGGTGGGTGACCAGGATTTATTTAATCCCAATATTATGCGTGATGGTATGCATGATTGGGTACTTGCAAATGAAAACATGGCAAAAGCGCTCTCCGTTAAAGGCTATCCATACCAATTTGTTTTTGCGCGCAACGCGCGTCACGTGGATGGTAACGTCAGAAAACAAACATTACCAGAAGCATTGGAGTGGCTTTGGAAAGATTATCACCTTGAGCATTAAATAATCGGATAGTGCCATATAAATTTATAACACCTCACAAATTAAAGCCGCTAAACTTCTAACCTCCACAAAATCGTTATTGATATATTGTGTATTTACATGTGAATCGGTGCAGATTAGTTTTTTAATAAGACCCGAATCTTTTAGTTTGTTGATGCCATCGTTTACAAATAAACCGTGTGTGGTGATCACATAGATATCACGCGCACCTGCATTTTTGTACGTTTTGGCCGCATTAATAATGCTACCGCCCGAACGGATCATGTCATCATAAATAATAACGGTTTTACCCTCTACATCAGCGTTAATTGCGCTTACCTCAGTATGGTCGCCCTTTAAACGGCGTTTTAAGATGAATGCTGCATTTACGCCTAAATCATTTGCCAATGATTCTACCCATTTGGCTCTGCCGGCATCGGTACTGGCCATTACAAAATTATCGCCGCCGTATTCAAATGCTGCTCTCATTACAATATCCTTGCAGTACACATGAACCGGGTACAAATCATGTTCAAAATAATACTGTATGCCTTCGGAATGCAGATCGAACAGTAACACTTTATTCCCGCGGTTTGATTTTGGAATAGCCGATAACAAGCGGGCCCGGGTTTTTGCGGTAACAATTTCGCCACTCAGTACGGCACGTTCCATAGTTGAATAGCCAAAATATGGAATAACCAACGTTAATGAATTAACACCATAACTTACTAATGATGATGCCAGATCATATAACTCCAGTGTAGCTCCGTCACTTACCGTACCACCTATTAATATTACGTCTCTGTTTTCTATAGGTGATATAATACGCTGGTAACGTTCGCCATCAGTAAAATGGCTTACTTCCAACTCACCTTTTTCAAAATCTCCGCAAGCCAGCACTTTTTCGGCCAGGTATTCATAGTCTTTTATAGCGAATAATACTTTTTTCATTATGTTTATTACTAACGAGTTTCGATATCTACGAAACAATTATGCAAACTATCCTCCAATTCAGGCTTTGAAATTAGCATTTGCTCTCACCTCTTCAAAGCTTATTGTTTTAACCAATTTACCATTCTCAAATACCGTGTGCAATTCATCAGTTAATTCCGGATGTTCATGCTGATTTACAGTTTTAAAAACTTCATTTATTTTAACCAGCTTTAAACGGCCAGCCTTACTCTTTTTAAAGCTTGAAGTAATATTACCTTCAGCGTCCATTTCAGTAGGGCTTTTTGCTACATCTACTTCCTGACCGTTAATAACGGCGCTGCTACACTTTAAAGCGAACTGTTGTGTGTCACGATCAATTTTTTGCAGTAAGGCTCCCCCCATCCCAAAAGCCAGGTTTTCGGCGCTGATACTATTTGTTTTTAAAGCATTATATATCTTAATGATCTCATCATAGTTTACACCGTCTCCCTGTATAACCCTTATTTGTGGTGGCAATACTTTGTAACCCTTACTGTTGATAGTAAAACTGAATGATTCAAACAAAATTTCAAATATTTTAAGCAGCGTCATGATTGGATCGCCGCTATCCGGCCTTATAACCAGTGTACCATCCCGATTCAGAATTTCATCGCGTAACTCTTCGCCCCAGTATTCTTTACAGGCTTTAAAAATGTTAAAACTATCAGATACGCAAGCAATAGTACCTCTTGGAAAACTGCGCAGTACATGTTTAAAAATTTCCAATTCACCTTCCCGGCCCAGTAAGGTGCATATACTGTGTTCTGTTGCTGGGATACTCAAACCGTAAACTTTAACAGCATTGTAATATTGAATAGCCATACCACTACCTGCCAGATTATCACTGCCTCTAAAGCTAATTAAATGAGCCGCACCGCCAATTTGGGCACTTTCCACACTGCTTACTCCCCGAAATCCGAAGTCATTCAGAACAAAATCAATCCCCGCCTCAGCTCCTGGAGTTGCAGTTTCGTCATAAAATCTGCTAATCACCTTCCTAATCTGGTTACTTAGAGTGGCTACCGTACTTGGATACCAAACTTGCATCAGGAGCGTTTCTAAAAAGTTGGTGAGCCAGTAACACTCAGGGTCGGTGTTTTCGATGGTCATTAACACGTTTCCGATAGGCACAGCGGTGCCTTCGGCAACAGCTTTTATTTTTACAGGTAAATATCCGTTGTATTTATCCAGTATATATTGAAACTTAGATTTATCAAATACATCATCCCGGCCAAATACTTGCTGTAGAAACCCTTCTGCCTCATCCAGGTCTTGTTGGGTAAACGTAGGCCCCTCAAGATACTCCTTCAAAAAATATTGCAGCCCAAAGAAAATGGTTTCATCGAATACACCTCCCCGGCTTTCCAAATAACTATAAATTTGAGTGGTACCGGGATAGTAAAATTTATGGTGAGCGTATTTGTAGGCATCAGCCAATAAAATCAAATTTTCGCGTTTCATTTATCAATTTTTAAGCTATTCATATTCATTACTTTGAACAATTAGAGATGCTCAAAACAATGTTTTCGTCGGCTGTATAAAACCGGCTTTAAATATCAAAAAAATACAACATAAAACTGCCTATGCTTTTAATTAGCTGCGATCTTAATCAAGTTATGATCTTATTTCCGATTCGACATTTATATTTTCCTCAATAACTACTTCTTTACTTTTCCGTTTATAACGGATATACAGATCCAGATAAAGTGAGATAATTATGGTGATAAAACCTAACCCGACGATATTATCCTGTAGTGGGCTAAGCTCTAATCGTGGATTAAAATAACTGGCTACCTTATAAATTGGTAAAACAAAGCACATGATGGTAATAAGTACATTTAGTTTAAACCGATGTGTTTGGATCTTCTTCTGGTCAAAAGTTTTTAAAAGCTTATTTAATAAAAAGGAATCGCAGGTACCTGTCATGATCAATCCAATAGCAAAAACCAACCCACCCAATACCGCATACATGACCTGGCTTGAAGCAGAAACCGCATATCCGAAAGCCGCTATTTGAGAAGAGGTATCAAAAATAAACCCGAAGATGATACCCGTTAATATAACTGTAAACGGATTAAGATGCGTATTGAAGTATTTAGGCAACAACCTTTTGCGGAAGCTTGGCGTAACCTGTTTTTTCTGTGTTAGGGAAATAACGTTTGAAATCCCAATCATCAGTAACATACTTAAAGGTAGCCATTCAACAATAATATCAAGCCAGCCGGGCATTTTGAAACTATTTTTTAAAATACTTAAGGACAGGGCTATAACAATAACCATTGCGCCATGCCCAAGCGCAAACAATGAGCCTACCCACCGCGACCAAACACTTTTCTTTTCATGTAGCCTGTAAGTGTACCCATCAATTATGGTGATGTGGTCAGGATCAAGTCCATGCCTTAGTCCGAGTACCAATAAGATGATAAAACCAGATAAATTTTGTTGTAACAAAGCCATTTGCAATAATTATTTAATCTATTTAATTAATAATAAAGCCAAATGAAACAGAAGTGTACATCAAGATGAAGCAGTTGCTTATACAACCACTGCGTCCTTAAGCCTTTCTCCCGAAAGCAATTTGGATATGTTTTTTGGCAGGTCTTCTGACTTGTTCTGCTTTAACGCCTTCCCATCCGTGTAATACAGACAGTGGCCAAGAGTTATTAAAGCATTTTCATGAACTTACAGCAGCGGGAACTGTTCCGGATTTACACAGGATTCCCTTTTAATTTCATCTGCACCGATGTGCAGCAAAAACCAAATAACGAAGCAAAGCTAAATAAATTAATTCACGGAGAGATTAAAAATGGCATTACAAATCACGAGATTAAAAATTTAATTCTGCCTTAACAGTTACATTAAATTCCGGATGAAATATTTAAGTTAATAACCTCACCATATTGAACATTAATATCAAAAAGTGATTGAAGTGGTGTAGAATTAACAGCAGATAATATAAGCCGGATTACTCCTGCGTGCGTTATAATTGCAATTCGCTGATGAGGGTATTGTAATAACTCCTTCCAAAAACCCATAACTCTTTCATTCATCTGATTTAGGGACTCTCCTCCAGGCGGTGAAGTATTAACAAAATCGCTCATCCACTTTTCACTTTCCAAGCGGTCAATCGTATCCCAGGTTTTACCTTCCCATGAGCCAAAATCAAGTTCCATCAAACGCCCATCCTCCAGATATGAATCTGTTATTTCGCGTGCAAGTAAACTGCATCGGGATGATGGACTGGAAATAAAAATATCAATGTGATCTGGTAGTTTGTCAATAACCAGTCTTTTGTCTGTGTCAAAGCTTTCTGCCAGTCCAACATCGGTTCGCCCATAAATAAATCCTTTAAAAACATCCGGTGCAGTATGCCTGATCAAAAAAACTTCCATACGGCTATGATTGATAGGTAGGATATAATTTCGGCCACCTGTTGTACGGCACCAAGACAATCACCGGTATAACCACCTATTTTAAGTTTAAAGTATTCTCCCATAATCACTTTTTGTATATAAAGCGGAATGACTATTAACATCAACAAGGGTTTATGACCTATGATAACTAATGCTGTTAAAGGAATAATGGCAAATAATAAAGCAATCCAAAAGTTGTAAATATCAGTAGCTTCGGTAACAGGTTTCGCCTTGCTGCCTTCTTCTTTACCGGCATATGAATATGAATAAATTAAGCTGATAGCTGTTAGCCGACTAACAGTATGAGGTACAATAAAAATTAGTAATAAAGACCAAATATCACCTGTAAAAACATTTGATAACTGTTGAAGGGATAAGAACTTAAGGGCTATCATTACAATAATACCTATAGTACCATAAGTACCAAGGCGGCTATCTTTCATAATCTCCAAAATGCGATCTTTTGTCCAGCCACCGCCAAAACCATCACACACATCTGCAAAGCCATCTTCGTGAAGCGCACCTGTGAGTAAAATGGCTGCTGTTATAGATAAAACAAGAGCTATTGCAGCCCCCCATATATAATTTGTAAGGTAAAACACACCAAAAGAAAAAGCGCCGACAAGCCAACCAATTAATGTAATATAACGGCTGGATGCATGTAAGAAACCAGGATTATAGGATAACAAAGCAGGAACGGGTATGCGGGTATAATAAGAAACAGCGGTAAAAAATATTTGCAGTTCCTTTTTCATTATATCTTGTTACTTACTTCAGCACTTTCAAAACTGGCCATATCATTCAAAAAATTAACGGCGCTCTTAATCAGTGGAAAAGCTACAGCACAACCACTCCCCTCACCTAACCGCATTTGCAAATGTAACAAGGCTTCGGTATTGAGCCATTGCAATAAAAGCTTATGTCCTTTTTCGCCAGATTCGTGGCAAAACACTGCGTTTTGCTTCACTGAAGGATTAATTAAAAAAGCACAAAGAAAAGCCACAGTAACAATAAAACCATCAACAAGAATGAGCATGTTTTTATTCTTAGCTTCCAGTATAGCCCCGGTAATCTGCATGATCTCAAACCCACCAAAATGAGCCATATAGCTTAGCTGATCGACTTGTCCGTTATAATTAGATACTGCCTGCTGTAAAACTTCGATTTTATGTTTTAACTTTTCGTTTTCAACACCAGTGCCTTTACCAATGCAATCAATTAATGGGATATTGCACAGCACACTCATCAATACAGAAGCACTTGATGTGTTACCAATACCCATTTCGCCAAAGCCGATGGTGTTGCAACCTGTTTGATGAATCAGGCTTACCACCTCCGCCCCTTTTTCAAAACATAGTTGCAGCTCATCCCTACGCATCGCAGAATCATTAATAAATGATGCCGTGCCCTTCGCTATTTTATGGTTGATGATGTTTTGATTAGATGGAAAATCATAATTAACACCGGCATCAATTATTTTTAATTCGATGTTATGCTGCTTACAAAACACATTGATTGCTGCACCGCCATCTAAAAAATTATTGACCATTTGGCGCGTAACCTCTGTAGGGTAATTACTAACCCCATGCTGCGCAATGCCATGATCAGCGGCAAAAACCACGATATGAGGCTTAACAATTTCTGGTGTAAGAGTTTCAAATATCTCGCCTACTTTTCTGGCCAAACTTTCCAATAACCCTAACGAGCCTACAGGCTTTGTTTTTTCATCAATACGTTTTTGCAGTATAGTAGAGAGATTGTACGTTGTGAACTTTGAGTCAACAACATCATTCTTAATAGGTGTATGTGAATTTATAGACGATATTTGACTAACATGAGGTTTGGCCGACTTGTTTTTCCAGCCTAACTGTTGCAACATGGGTTGTTGATCATAGTCGGTGGCTGGTTTGCCAACGCAAAAATATCCCAATGGTTCAATCTCTTCAGGCAGGTTCAATAGTTTTTTAAACCTATGATAATTTAAGATAGATACCCAGCCCATCGAATAACCTTGCTCGGTTAACGAAAGCCAGATGTTTTGTACGGCGCACACCGCGCTGAATTTGATGGTATCATTACTGGCAATAGTGCCTATGGTAAAGTTATTAAGAACAGACCGGTCATAGCAAACCAGTAAACCAACAGGTGCATCCACAATACCTTCAAGCTTTAATGTGGCATATAAACTTTTTTGCGGTTGTGATTCAATCAGTTCGAAGGCTTTGTTATTGTATTCCTCAAAAATATCTTTTATAGCTCTTTTTACACTTTCATCGCGGATGATATAATATCGTGTAGCATCTGTTAAACCAACGGAAGGAGCCATATGCCCGGCGGCAAGGGCTTTTTCAATAACCTCATCCGAAACAGCATCGGGTTTAAAGTGCCTCGTATCCCTCCTTGATCTTAATAACTCTTCTAAATTCAACATCACATTATTGCTTTTTAAGATACAACGGAAGCCCAGACACCATAAAGATGGCTTCATCGGCCTTACCTGCAACATATTGGTTAGCCATACCCTGTAAATCTGTGAACCTTCGCCCTAATGCTGTTTCGGCATGTAAACCCATTCCCAATTCGTTTGATACTATAATAAATGTTCCCGAAAGAGCAGATAAATTATCTATTTCGTTTTTAAATATATTGAGCGCTTTGTTAATGTCCGATTCATCGTCCATGAAAATATTGGTGAGCCAAAGCGTAACACAATCAATTACCACAGCTTGATTTTGAATAGGCAGCAGGTGTAGGTTCTGATAGGTTTCGTAAGTTGTCCATTGCTCACCTCTATCATCTCTGTGGCGCTTTATTCTTTTTGCAAAGTCTTCATCCCATATTTTAGCGGTAGCAATATAAACCGGTGCATTGCTATTCTTTAAAGCCATATCCTGAGCAAACCTGCTTTTTCCGCTCCGTACACCGCCGCTTATGTAAATGATCATGTAATTATAAAGGATAAATGTAGTACAGTTTTTGTCTGCACCTGAGTGCCAAAGATAAAAATTCTTTAATTGATATTGAGTTTAGACACTAAGGTGCTCAGCATAAATTTATACTCTAAGGAGTGTCAAGTTAACTACTTTTAGATACCGGAAACCATCAAAATCATATACCGCTTACAGGTCATTTATAATTGATAATTGTTTTGCCATATTTGTACCCGCCTGCACTTTGCGCAAAAAACGCAGTATCAGGTTTATAAATTTACCTTAACATACTTGAATGAAGATATATACGCGTAAAGGAGATAAAGGTACTACCGGTGTTTTTGGTGGAAAAAGAGAGTACAAGGACTCTGCAAGGATTGAATGTAATGGTGTTTTGGACGAAGCAAATTCAACTATTGGCTTATTAAGAACAAAGTTAGGCACGGATCATCCCTGGCAACCTAACTTACACCGTATCCAAAAAGACCTGATGGATATGATGTCGCACCTGGCACGCCCATCTGATTCAACCAAAGTGAACCCAAATCCCAAACCGGTCGATGGCGCTGAATTTTGCGAACAATGGCTTGACGAATTGGAAGCTGGAATCAGCTCGCCTTCGGATTATTTTCTACTTCCCGGAGGTAACGAAATATCAGCCTTGTGCCATGTATGCCGTACGCAAATACGCCGTGGTGAAAGAAGATTGGTTACCCTTATGAAAGAGGATCCAGCTTGTGTAGAGGATTACATTATGGCATACGTTAACCGTATGTCTGATCTGTTTTTCACGATGGCCCGGGCCGAGATGGACAAGGCCGGCGTTGCTGAAGAAAAATGGCAAATGTTTTTGTATAAAAGGAAAAAACAACCGGTAGAAAAAAGTGAATAAAATTTATGGTGTTTCATTAGGCCCTGGCGATCCGGACTTGATTACCGTAAAGGGCCTTAAAGTTTTACAGGATTCTGATTTTGTTTTTTATCCGGGCTCTCTTTTCTCTGATGGAACAAAGGACAGCTATGTACGTCCGATGTTGGATTATTACATAGCTGATAAAAGCAAACTACAGGGCTTTTTCCTAAAAATGGGTTTAGACCGATCGACAGCTGAGGAAACGTATAATGAAACTACTGATTTACTGATTAATGCCTGGCAACAAGGTAAAAAAATAAGTATAGCCTGCGAAGGCGATCTGAGTTTCTATGCCTCATTTTCATACTTGTTACAACGTTTGCAACAGCATAGTATCCCGGTGGAGCTGATACCTGGTGTAAATTCTTTTTCATTGGGTGCCGCAAAACATCAGGTACCCTTATGCCTGCAAAATGAAAAATTAGTCTTTTTACCCTTAGAGCAAAGTATTGAAAAAATAGAGCAAATGCTTCAAGATTTCGACACAATGATTTTGATGAAAATCAGAACAGGGCTACCTATTTTATTGCCACATTTGCGTACAAAAAACTGGAAGTTTTATTATTGTGAGCGTTTGGGCACTGCCAACGAATATATAACAACTGATATTGAAGAACTATATCAGCGGGATATCCCATATTTCTCTTTATTAATTATTAAAAAATGATCAAAGTTGTTGGTATTGGCCCAGGAAGCAAAGATTATATTCTGCCCATTGCTCAAAAGGCCATACAGGAAGCTGATGTTATTATAGGATATCATTATTATTTCCAGTTCATTACAGAGTTTATCCGGGAAGATGCACTTTGTATTGGCAAGGAGTTAAGCGAGGAAGAAAAACGTGCAGAAATAGCTATTGAAAAAGCTATAGAAGGAAACAAAGTAGTAGTCATTGGTTCTGGTGATGCCGGCATTTATTCAATGGCATCCATAGTATACCAAAAGGTTGCTCAATCCGGCGAAGACATTGAACTGGAAACCATTCCAGGAATTTCTGCTTTTGTGGCAGCTGGCAGTAAACTGGGCGCAGTATTAGGTCATGATTTTTGCTGCATTTCTCTGTCAGACCTCATGACACCCTGGAAAACTATCCAAAAAAGAATAGAAGCTGCCGCCTTTGGCGATTTTGTAACCTCCATTTACAATCCTAAAAGCGTAAAAAGATACTGGCAGCTCGCCAAGCTTAAATCTATATTTTTAACGCATCGCCATCCGGAGACACCGGTAGCCATATGTTACCAGTTGGGCCGCTTGGATGAAGAAATAACACTAACTACTTTAGCTGCTTTAAATATCGACGATGTGGATATGTTTAGCCTGGTAGTGATTGGCAATAGCCAAACCTTTAAATTTAAAAACCATCTGATAACGCCAAGAGGATATTTAGACAGAAAGCCCCTCACCGGCCCGGAGATACAACAGGCAAGTTTTAAGGAGATCATTGATCAGTTGAATGTATCGCAATATCAGAGAGACTTTCTTTGGACTGCAATTCGCTGTATCCATACCTCTGGTGATGTGGATTATATAAATTACTTAAGCACTTCGCAAAATGCTATCTCAATTTGGCACAACTATTTGATTAATGGTGGTACCATTGTTACTGATGTAACTATGGTACAGGCCGGTATTACAAAAGCATTTGTAAGCCAATACGGCAGCCAGGTAATTTGCTTGCTAAATACAGATGAAACCCTTGAGCTCTCTAAAAAAGAAAACCTAACACGCTCTCAGGCCGGGATCAGGCTTGCTGCCCAACAATATCCTCATGCTTTATTTGTAATAGGTAACGCCCCTACCGCTTTAATTGAAATAGCAGATCAGGTAAAACAGGGAACTATAAATCCGGCGGGCATTATTGGTGCACCGGTTGGCTTTATTAATGTAATAGAATCAAAAGAGCGATTAAAAACGCTACCGATACCCTACGCACTTATTGAAGAAAAACGCGGCGGAAGCAATTTCGCGGCAGCTATAGTGAATGCGGCATTTTCATTGGATGAAAGTGAAAATTATTTTTAATATACAGGATGATTTTTCAAGTCATAGGTATTGGCAATAAAAAATATGAGCCTGCCGAACAGCTTTTGGGTCTTATTCAAAAGCACCATATTTTTAGCGGAGGTCAACGCCATTACGAATTAGTAAAGCACCTATTGCCTGCTGGTCATGAATGGATCTTCATTAAATCGCGTATCGATAATTTATTTGAAGATTATCGGAATACCAATGAAGGTATAGTAGTATTTGCCAGTGGCGATCCCCTCTTTTATGGCATTGCCAATACCTTGCATACAAAATATCCAGATACTCAGGTTCAGGTATATCCTTATTTTAATGCTATTCAGTTATTAGCTCAACGGATAAATATCAACAGCAATCAGCTGCAAACCGTTAGTGTTCACGGGCGAACATGGGATGCGCTTGATGAAATTATAATTAAACAAGCGCCATTGATAGGTGTGCTAACCGATGCAGAAAAATCCCCCGCAGCCATTGCTGACAGATTGCTGCATTACGGGTATGATAATTACACCATTTATATTGGCGAAAACCTGGAAGCTGATGATGAACAAGTAAGTCAAATGGAATTGACGGAAGCCTGTGAACATGTTTATCATCCTTTAAACTGTGTTATAGTACAAAAAAAAGCACACCGTGATATTTCTTTCGGGGTGCCTGATGATTCGTTTGAAGGCTTGGAAGGTCGGCCAAATATGATCACCAAAATGCCTGTACGATTGTGTTCATTACATGCGTTAGCGCTCGAATCAAAAACGACTTTGTGGGATATTGGGTTTTGTACAGGATCATTAAGTATTGAGGCAAAACTTCGTTTCCCTCATCTGGATATTTACGCGTTTGAAAAAAGGCCTGAGTGCATGCAAATTATAGCAAATAACCAGAGAAAATTCGGTGCATTAGGAATTAAGACTTACCAAGGCGATATTTTTGAATTGGATTTCACTCAGTATAATAAGCCAGATGCCATTTTTATAGGCGGACATGGTGGCCGCTTAAATGAATTGATCCGTAAAATTGACCAACATATAAATCCGGGCGCTGTTGTAGTGATGAATGCTGTTCAGCATGATTCAGTAAATGAATTTATAAGCACCATCCAAACACTTAACTGGACAATACACGAGCCTTTGAAATTAAAAGTAAATTCGCACAACGAGATCACCATACTTAAAGCGATAAAAGGAAATTGATATGTTAAAAGAAAATAAAGTATGTATTGTGTCTTTTACTGATAGCGGATTAGCTATAGGAAAAATAATACAACAGGAGTTTTACCTCAGCAAATTATATACAACAAGGGTAACAAAATTCTCAAAAGATACTATCAAACTTGACAGTGTCGACCAGTTACTTCAGGATAAATTTCATCGCTTTGATGTTTGGATCTTTGTTGGAGCATTGGGTATTTGTGTACGAAGCATAGCGCCACATATTAAAGATAAAACTACAGATCCGGCTGTCATCAATATTGATGAACAGGGTAAATTTGTTCAGTCGGTATTAAGCGGACATGCAGGCGGCGCCAATGAGATCACCAAAAAGATTAGTCATATATTCCAGGCTCAAGCCGTGATCAGTACATCAAGCGATCTACAGGATATATGGGCGCTCGATTTACTCGCAACTAAATTCAATTGGACAGCACAATCAAATGTACAGTTGAACAAAGCCATATCGCTGTTTGTAAATAATAAGCCGACCGCATTAATCCTAAAAGTTAAAGATGCCGGCACTGCCTACCTTGAAAAATCAAAACCTGCTTTCACTGATATTTATTATGACATCAATGATGCAGATCAACAGAAATATGAGCTATTGATTTACGTAGGATATGAAATTATTGAAAGCGATATTCCTTTAATTTGCTTTTACCCTAAATGCCTAACGCTGGGGAGCGGTTGCCGAAAAGATATTGAACCTGAATTATTTGAGGAAATACTTCTTGAAAAACTGGCTAAGGATGGCATTGCCTATCAAAGTATAGCTACCCTTGCTTCGGTAGATATTAAAGCAGAAGAAGCCGCTTACATTGCTATCTCCCAAAAGCATCAATGGAATTTCATTACCTACCCAGTTGATGACTTGAATAAAGTAGAGGTTGCCAACCCATCTGATGTGGTACTGGATAAAATAGGCGTACTAGGGGTGTCTGAAAGCTCGGCTGCTTTGGCTGCAAATAATTCGGGCTGGCTCATAGAAAAAACAAAAGCAGAAGTTTCATCCGGCAAAAAATTCACTTATGCGTTAAGTCTCATCAGCTCATTTGAGCGAAAGGGTCAAATAGCTATCGTAGGTGCAGGTCCGGGAGCGCCGGAATACATTACATTAAAGGGAAAAGAGTTACTGGAAACCGCGGATTGCATTTTATATGCAGGCAGCCTGGTACCTGAAGAATTAACACATTTCGCGCGTCCTGATACACTGGTCAGAAATTCAGCCTCGATGACACTGGAAGATCAGATGTCATTGATTGATGACATGTACAAACAGGGCAAACTTATTGTAAGGCTGCATTCCGGCGATCCATCTATATACGGAGCGATACAGGAGCAAATGACCATTTTTGACGAAAAAAACTATGATTACTTCATTGTTCCGGGAATTTCATCGTTCCAGGCAGCTGCCGCCTACTTGAAATCTGAGTTTACCATTCCTGAAGTTTCACAAACCATCATTTTAACCCGTGGCGAAGGAAACACACCAATGCCTGCTCATGAAAAGTTAGAAGATATGGCCAAACTGAGGGCAACTATGTGCATTTTTTTAAGTGCCGCCATTGTAAAAAAGGTAGAAAGTCAATTGCTACAGCATTATCCGCCGGAGACACCGCTTGCTGTTTTGTATCGGGTGAGTTGGAAAGATGAACAAGTATGGACAGGTAAATTAAATGAGTTGAGTCAGATCATCAAGGATAACAAACTAAGCCGTACTGTACTGATCATTGTAGGCGAAGCTGTTGGCGCCCGTAAAAACCGTTCCTGGTTATACGGTGATAATTGGTATCACATTTTCAGGAAAAAGGAAACAGAAAAATCACTCAAATGATTCTTTTATTAGGCGGCACAACCGAGGCTAAACAAGTAGCAAACGCGCTGGATGAAGCAGGGGTCAATTACATTTATTCATCCCGTACCGAAATAACATTTGAAGGAAAGGGGCTATACCGTTATGGAAGTTTGGATAAGGAAGGATTAAAAGCATTCTGCATTAATCACCAAATATCTTCAATTATAGACGCTTGCCACCCTTTTGCCACAGAATTGCATGCCACAGTAGCTTCCCTTTGGGGTCAGTTACCATTGATCAGATACGAGAGAGCGTTTTCAGAAGAAGTTGTTGATCCTTTAGTAAAATATGTAAATGACTACGACCATACTTTAACGCTAATAAAAGCAAATGATTACCGATCTATGCTCGCCCTAACCGGCGTTCAATCTATTCCGAAACTCAATAGCTACTGGCAAACACATACGTGTTGGTTCCGGATATTGAACAGGGATTATTCTATTGATTTTGCGGCTCAATATAGCTTTCCTGAGCAAAACTTAATATTCGGCTTACCACAAGATAAGGAAGAAGAGGTACAACTTTTCAATAGGCTTAAACCAGAGGTTATTTTGACTAAAGAAAGCGGCTTAAATGGCAAACTTGATGCAAAAATACAGGCTGCTATTACTTGCAATATTCCGATATTGATCATTAAAAAGCCAGAACTTCCAGCTTCATTTAAAACAATTCATAACTTAAAGGAATTGTTAAGCATGATTGAATAATGGATGAGCTTCTGCCAATTCCGGATGGCCCTTTAAAAACGGGATTTACTACAGGTGCTTGCGCCACTGCCTGTAGCAAAGCTGCCTTGCAGGCTCTCATTTTGCAACGCAAGGTAACGCGTATTACTATTACTTTACCTATTGGCTCACAGCACGAATTCGAGATGATCTCCTGTGTTTTAAACCAGGATACGGTTGAATGTACTACTCAAAAAGACGCGGGTGATGATCCGGATGTAACTCATGGAGCTATTATTGGTGCTGTGGTTAAGTTGAATGAATCTGGCGATATCAGGTTTCTTAAAGGTAAAGGCGTAGGTATAGTTACACTACCCGGCCTCGAAATAGGTGTTGGAGAGCCTGCTATTAACCCTGTACCCCGGCAAATGATCACCAATGCCTGCAAAAAGCTTTTGGCCGATCATGGCTTAGAACACAAAGGTGTCGATGTCATGATCTTTGTACAAGACGGTGAAATTATAGCTAAACGGACTTTAAATGAACGCCTTGGAATTATAGGCGGGATATCCATTCTGGGCACTACCGGTATTGTTACCCCATTTTCTGCATCCTCCTATATTGCCAGTATTGTACAAGGTATTGATGTTGCAATAGCCAATGATGTCAGCGAATTGGTTATCAATTCTGGTGCAAGGAGTGAGAAATATTTAACATCCTTGTTTCCAAAACTTCCGGCATTTGCATTTATACACTATGGCAACTGGATTGGTGAAACCCTTGAAAAAATAGCAAAGAGCAATATCAAAAAAGTCAACATGGGTATTATGCTCGGTAAATCGGTTAAACTGGCTGAGGGCATTTTAGATACGCATAGTGGCAAAAGTACCTGGAATAAAGAGTTTGTTTATCAGTTAGCTATTAATGCCGGATATACGGGCGATTCTTTGAACCAGATTTTATCTCTGAATATGGCAGGACGCTTAACTGAATTGTTTACCTTTGCCGCTGACGAACCGTTTTACAATGCTTTAATAAAAGCCTGCCATGAAAACTGTTCTAAACTCATTCCTAACGTTGAGTTAGTGTTATTCCTGATCAATAAAGACGGAACATATATAAAATACGCTTAATGAATATTTTGAGCATAAGCCGCCCGCTGGTTGCTGGCATTCTACATTCTTTTGAGCCCGATCACATGACAGCAGTTTCTGTTTTAGCGTCTGAACAGGCTGTTAAAAGAAAACGATTGTCCTGGTCTGTGGTATTTAGAGCTTCGCAGTGGGCACTGGGCCACTCTGTTACTTTATTGATCTTTGGAGTAATTGCTTTGATATTTAAAGAATCATTGCAGTTGTACGTTAAAAATATTTCGGCTTGGGCCGAGATGGCTGTAGGACCTATTATGATCATATTAGGCTTGCAGGCTATCAGGAGTAACTACAAGATCAACGCGATGATCAGCGATAATAAAAAAATAGAAGCACACAATCATTTACTATCTGATGGGATGCACCTGCACGGGAAAACCGGCGAAGAGATCGCTTTAAACCCACTAACACGCTCCTTTTGGGTCGGAATGCTGCATGGCCTGGCCGGCACTGGCGGCGCGCTCACGACAGCTTTGGTTATCAGTGCTACCACAATTGGTGGCTCTATAATGGTTTTGGTAATAGAATCTGTAGGGATTGTATTGGCTATGGGTGTTTACAGTTACGTACTTATTTCAACTATGAGCCGATTTTTAGAAAAGAACTTAGTGATCTTTAAATGGATGAACGGTATTGCCGGTTTAGCATCAATAGCTATCGGATGCCTTTGGATATACCGAATATTCTTTTAAATCCCTAATAGCTTTTTAAAGCTACGGCCTAAGGAGTTCTTTTTCTCGCCAACTTTTTCGTCTTCTTCAAAAAGCACACCCTTTACATTAAGGTGATGGCCAATCTGGTCTTTGCCTACCTCTTGCTCAAACCCAATGATTTGAGTGCGATATTTACAAAGCTGGCAATTCATATTACCTTCGCCGTTAATAACCTGATCTAAGCGATCATCAAAAGCTTTTAATATCAGTTCATCGGTTCCAAAGGGAGCTGTAAAAATAAATTCCTGTGATGAACTATTGTTTTTTTCCTCTACAATAGCGTAAATCCTATCCAGTAAAACACCTGTAAAAAAGAAAAACGGAATAACAATTATTCTTTTAAAACCCAGTTTTTCTACCAGGTTTAGTGATTGCTCAACAGATGGATAAGCTGTACCGCTGTAGGCAGTTGTTGCAAAGCCAAATCCCATTCCTTCCCATAACATGCTCATCAATTTATTCACATCGCTATTGGCATCCGGATCGGTGGTTCCCCTGCCTACTACTACCAGGCAAGTTTCTTTCCTGTCCACATCACTTAAAATAAGCTCCGTTTCTTCAATCCGCTTTTTAGCCAGGTCCAATACATTCGCATTCACCCCGATCGGGCTACCCATTTTTATTTTCAGATCAGGGTAGTATGACTGGATGGTATTCAATTCGTAAGGAATATCATTTTTGGCATGTGCTCCGGCAAACAGAATAACGGGCAAGGCGTAAATGGTACGAATGCCCTTGCTATATAACCGTTCAATGGCTGCTTCAAATAGCGGATGATTGAATTCCAAAAAACCGTAATCAACTTCAAATGTATTCGAGTAACGACCCTTCAAAATCTCCACGAGTTTTTTAAACTCCTCAACTCCGGCTGTTTTTCTGCTGCCATGCCCGCAAAGTAATATCCCTTCTTTCATTTCAAATCTTCTTCTGTATTTTATATAGCGTAACCCTTGGAAAATATTATAGCAATCGATTTACTATTGGGGTAAGTTGCTCTTTAGATATATCATTTAATGATAAGTATTGCCCACCAAGTGCGTTGGCCAGATCTTCCGCTCTACCCAAATTCAAATAATTCGTGTCAGTATTTAATATTACCGACTGGATATTTAACTTATTGATCTGATTGGCCAGTGTAAGCGTTTGTTCCCAGGGATCGCCTCCACCGGGTAAGGCAACATTAGCCTTTCCATCTGTTAAAATAATCAAAACAGGGTTATAGCCATGCGTTTGCTCAAATCTATTTAGTAGCTGAACAGCCGTTTGCAGGGCATGTGGTAAGGGGGTCCTGCCGCCGGTAGGTAAAGCTTTCAGGGCTTGTTCTGCCAATTCAACGCTTTGAGTAGGGTTAAGCAATACCTGGGCTTCAATGCCACGAAATGCAATTACACCAACCGTGTCGCGCTTTTGGTAAGCATCTGTTAACAGACTGATCACCGTTCCCTTCACAGCTTCCATTCGTTTATTGGCAGCCATAGAACCCGACGCATCCACCACGAATAAAATCAGGTTACTGGTTTTACCATTGCGCTTTTTCCTATGCAGATCATCAACGGCAATATCTAATTCATCTGGATTACGCATTAAGGCATGAAGTATTGTAGCATCTACAGCAATATCCGTTGCGTTTTTGACCCGTTCGGAGCTAACCGATATTCCACGGGCAGCACCGACAATTGCTCCTCTTTTTCCTGTTTGATTAGCTTGCTTTGATTGCAAACTCCCAATCTTGATCTGCGGTAGAGTTAATGGAAGTATTGCTTCGAAGACTTGTTCTGCTTCTGTTTCATCCTGACCTTTCTTTCCGGATGAATTTGGCTCTCCACTTCGGAAATCAATATTTTCATACGAACTATCATTATTACTTTGAGCTGGGCTTTGCTTGTTAGTTTTAACTAATGTTTCGTTTTGGGTTGAAGAATTCTCTTGTTTATTCTCCTCCGTTTTATCCTGTTTATTTTGGGCATTAGAAAACGGCTGTTTTTTGCTTCTATGAGCCAGCGCCAGTTCTGCAGCTTGCTCTATATCTTCGGCCAAAACTTCAGTACGCTGATTCAATGCCGCAATGGCAATCGCTGTTTTATATATGACAATATCTGCCCGTAGACTTTTTACATTCAGTTCGGTGGTTAACTCACTAATCTGCGTGAGGAACTCATCGCTTAATTTAACAGAGGGTAAAAGCTTTTTTGCTTCTATTAGCTGATATTGCAAACGCTTTTGGGTTGCTTCCCATTGACTAATAAAAGAAGCAGGGTCATATTCAAAAGCAATCCGCCGGCGCACTACTTCAGTCCTTTCGATAACATCTGAAGGAGCTTCTACTTCAACCATTAATCCGAATCGGTCTAAAAACTGAGGCCGCAAATTTCCTTCTTCAGGATTCATAGTACCTATCAAAGTAAACCGCGCAGGATGACTGAGTGATAAGCCCTCCCGCTCAATAATGTTTTCGCCGGTAACCGATACATCCAATAATACATCAACTAAATGATCGGGCAGCAAATTAACCTCGTCTACATAAAGAATACCCTGATGCGCTGCGGCAAGTAGCCCCGGCTGAAGCTTTTTTCTTTTTTCGATCAATACCTGCTCCAGATCAAGATTTCCCAAAATCCGCTCTTCTGTGGCCCCTAAGGGTAAATTAATAAAGGGTACCTGTGCCTGAATCAATTGCTTATCGGCTTGTTTACATACCTCACAAAAATCAAGAGGATCTGTTGTTGAACACCCAAATAAGCAATCACTTATTTTAGTTATCGGAGGAGCAACCTCTGACAGAGCCCGTGCCGCGGTGCTTTTGGCAGTCCCTTTATCTCCCTGGATCAATAAGCCGCCAATACCCGGATTAATGGCGCATAACAGCAATGCTCTTTTAAGTTTCTCCTGCCCTACTATTGCTGTAAATGGATAATTCATAGATATATTCTTTATTTATAAAAGTAGCATATTCCTGCTTAGACACATTAAACTTCGTTACGTTCTTCTAATAATGTTTCGCTTTGCAGATAAAGAGACTGTAGTTCTTGTAATGTTTCTGCAGATGCCGACCACATATCGCGCTTTACAGCCTCCAATAATCTTTCTGTTATGGCCTGTAATGCCCAGGGATTGTTTTGAGCAAAAAACTGCTGCATATTATTATCAAAAGCATAAGTTTCTGCTATTTGCTGGTACATCCAATCATCAACTACTTTTGCTGTGGCGTCATAACCAAAAATATAATCTACCGTAGCTGTTAATTCCAAACCACCTTTATAGCCATGCTTCTTGATACTTTCCAGCCATTTAGGATTTACAACCCTTGAACGGAAAACACGTAAAACCTCTTCCTTTAAATCTCGTACAGCAGCCCGGTCAGGGTTTTGCGTATCACCAAAATAGCCCTTGGGTTGCTTACCCGTTAAACTGCGGATAGTCGCTATCATACCGCCATGAAACTGCAGGTAATCATCGCTGTCAAAAATATCATGCTCCCGGTTATCCTGGTTATGCAAAGCCACCTCTACAACAGCAAGCCTTTGTTTAAATTCATCACGGGCATCTACCCCACTTACATTTTTGCCGTATGCATAACCACCCCAATTAATGTAAACCGAGGAAAAATCGGCATCTGTTTCCCAGTTCTGTTCTTGAATAAGCGGTAAGATACCGGCACCATAACTACCTGGTGGCGATCCAAAAATACGGTAAGCTGCTTTTTCTTCTACAGCTTCTATAGACAAATCCTGATTTTTAAGCTCTGCTATATCTTTCAAGTAATGCTTGCGGATAAAATTTTGCTCATCTGGTTCATCGGCTGCTATTACCATTTGAACAGCTTCGTCAATTAAGTCGATCAAATGCGGAAAAGCGTCACGGAAAAAACCACTAATACGCGTAGTAACATCAATTCGTGGCCGATTAAGTTCAGTTAAAGGAATAAGCTCTAAACCTACCACCCGACGGCTTTCAGCCTGCCATACAGGCCTTACACCCAATAGCGCCAAAATTTCGGCTACATCATCGCCCTGGGTACGCATAGCGCTGGTACCCCAAATGCTGATAGCCACATTTTCCGGATAAAAACCTGTTTCTTTGAAATGACGTTGCAAAACTTCACGGGCCAGTTGCTGCCCAACCTCCCATGCCGCCTGCGATGGTAATGCCCTGGGATCAACACTGTAAAAATTACGCCCGGTAGGCAATATGTGAGCCATACCACGTGTAGGTGCTCCGCTTGGGCCTGCGGGTATATATCCACCTGATAAGCCATGCAGCAAATTACTTATTTCATCATATATTTGGGCCAAATTAGGCATCAATGAAGTACATATAAATTCAAGCACTTCCAGTATTCCGCTAGTTTTTTCTTTATGAATATTTAGTCCGAATGCTTCATCAAGTACTTGTTCAATAGTTTTTTTATTAAAGCTATTTTTCTGAAGTAATTGAATTAAATGGTTTCCTAATTCATCAATAACCTGTAAAGCATCGGCAGCTGTAACCACAGATCTGCCGGCCAAATTTATAAATTGGGGTGATATGGTTGATAGACGCTGCCCTTTTTTATCTAAAAGTTCATTGATATCAAAGCCAAAAAAGTTGGCCAATGCTGCTGGTAAGCCACCAACACCAATATTTGAAAGACGTGTGAGTGACTGCAGCATATCTGTTAAAGCCTCGGCTTCCGGCATCTGACCCAACGTATGCAGGCCATTACGGATCTGGGCTGCGCCTAATTCGCACAAATACCCGTCAATATCTTCAATTAAATGTGCTATGTCTTTCCCATCCATTTCACTGATACTGACTGGTACGCCTTCTGGCGTCATTTCATCATCCCACTCATGCACATGGTCACCATGATCGCGTTTAAGCATCACCGAAAGATCCTTATCAAGGTTTGTTTGCTTGATCAAATCCCATATTTGCCGCTGTAGCAACGGTAATTTCGATGGATCTAAGGTTTCTACCTGGTAATATTCATCAACCAATTGGGTAAGCATGGCTAATTCGCCATAGCTATCAGCTGATGTCATTGCCGGGGTAAGGTGATCGATCACTACCGCGTGCGCACGACGTTTTGCTTGTGAGCCCTCACCCGGATCATTTATGATGAACGGATAAAAAAGAGGCATATCGGTAAGAAATGCATCAGGGAAACAATTTTCGGAAAGACCTATACCTTTTCCCGGCAACCATTCTAACGTCCCGTGCTTACCTACGTGTACAACGGCATCAGCTCCCCAATCATTACGCAGCCATTGATAAAAAGCACAATAATGATGTGTAGGTGGTAAATCAGGCTGATGATATATAGCATCGGCATCCAATCCGTATCCGCGTGGTGGCTGTAAAGCCACTAACACATTACCAAATTCAAGGCCGGCAAAAGAAATATGATCATCGTGAACATAGGTTTCACCCGGGGCTGCACCCCATTGCTTTTCCATTGATTTTTGCAATGCAAAAGGCAATTCATTGAACCAGGAACTATATTGATTGGCAGAAACCCTGCCTACTGCATTTGCTAACTGTTCTGACGTAAGATAGGTTTCGTCGTAAGAACAACGATTGATCAGATCATGGATCAGTTGAGTACCGGATTCGGGAAGATCATTTATTTGGTAACCTTCTGCCAACATAGCCTGTAAAATAGCCATCAGTGATGCCGGTGCATCCAAACCTACAGCATTACCTATTTGCGATGCCTTACTGCTTGAGTTGGTGAAAATAAAGGCAACCTTTTTTGACTGATTTGGAATGTGCCTTAAACGTGCAAAACGAGCTGCGATTCCGGCTACCCTTTCTATGCGATCGGCCATTGGTTCATAACCTTTAACCTCACGCCCCTTCTCTTTAAATGATACGGGCACAGTAATTATGCGGCCATCAAACTCGGGAATGGCCACGTTCATGGCCGTATCTAAAGGATTAAGTCCACGGTTTGACGATTCCCATGAACTACGGCTCATGCCACTGGTTATAGCCTGTATAATAGGCACATCCAATTTACTGAGTATATTTTCATCATTATTCAAGGCGCCATCCTGCATGGCAAAAGACACGGTGTTAACCAATACATCGATCATCGTATGGTCAGCGTTTCTGAAGAACTGAAATGCGGCTGGCCAGCCTGAAACCGGATCGGTAGCTTTTAACGAGGCTGTAAAAACAGGAAGAACATTTAGTCCCCTATCTTCAAGAGCTCTGATCAAGGCGTCTATAAAGCCAGTGTTGCCACTGATATAATGCGCCCTGTAAAACGTGATCCCAATAGTTGCCAGGTCATTATCCTTATACCTTTCCCAATCATCCATCGTTGCGTTTTCGGGAAGATCCGGATGATAGATACCATGCTCTGGCAAAATAATAGGAGCATTATAACCAAACCCCGTCATAAGCAAACGATCTGAAAGATAATAAAGCAATGAAGCTAAATTAGCAGGCCCGCCTGCCTGCAGATAGTTCAGGGTTTCATGCAGGATATCGGGCGAAACAGTTGATACAGCCGCATATTCCGGGTTAAAATCACCAGTTCCGCTTATAACAATTAATTGTTGATCTTGCTTTTGTACCCTCTGAACCAACTCGCTAAACCCGGGTATACTGCTTGGACGGCCTAATATGCGGAGAACAATGATCTTTGCACCAGCTATCTCCCTATCAAGCAACTGGGCCATGTGCGATTCGCTTTTTACCGCCTGTAAGTTTACGCCTAATGTTTTTGGGAAATCATCAGGAAGTAGCTGTAAAGCATGATGTAGGGTTAGCAGGTCTGTATCTGCATGGGTTAAAAAAAACATGCCATCCTGTGGCACGAACGAATCTGCAAGCAAAGGCACTTTTGTACCTTTCCAGGTATAAAACTGAAAAACATATTCATTCAACTCTGCTGGTGGTAACAGGAAACCGTCGGCAGCTATCATGCTTTCTATATAATCAAATATGGAAAGTACCTGCCAATCATTATTTATAGAGTGAAACCAAACAGAATGCCCATCGAAAAGCAATGTAACTACGTTGGCAAGTGTACACGGGCCTAAACAACCGCCCTTGGTCATATGTACTACGTTTCTTATTTTGCGGCGTAACCATTCGCTTTTGTAAAGATCAACAGGAACTGCATCAAATCCGCGATCTGTTCTGCCGCAGCAACAGGCATTATAGCAATAAGACAAATGTCCTCTTCTTTGAACCAGGTTAATGGCCTTTCCGTCTGCCCTTGTAACACGTTGCCTTTTAATTTCAGCCATTATTAAATTGATTGGTTATTGAGAGAATTGGCTCTTGCCAAAAATATTAAGAATTCTATCAATAAATCATGAATAGAATGATGTTGATGTCAATTATAAGTAACACTTAAAGTTCACCTTGTAACAACCTACTTATAAATACTTTACAATTTCCCCAATACAAGTGATTATAAGAAGCTATGGTATTATTCTCCTGATAGATATTTGATGTTATCTCAATTTCCTTTGAATTAAAAACACTACAATCTAACCTTTTCACCTCCTTTAATTCTGTACAATTTGAATAATGAAATTCATGCCCTTTGATATTCAGATCATTAATGAACAATGAACGATACCCCAAATGAAGTTTAGGCACTTCCATTGATGTAGCTAAAGGAAAAAATCCGGCCATCTCAAACTGCTTACCTTCCTTATCAATAATATATTCACCTAAATACATCATTCCACCACACTCAGCATAGGTTTTTCCATTATTTAAGCAATATTCACGAACGGAATTAAGCATACTCTTATTTTGGCTCAATTGCTCCACAAAAAGTTCCGGGTAGCCACCTGCCAAATACAACAAATCACATTCAGGCAGTTTACTATCAGTCAGTGGACTAAAATAAACGACTTCTCCAAATTGTTTTAATACCTCCAGGTTTTCATGATAAGTAAAGCGGAAGGCTTCATCATGTGCTACAGCTATTGTATAATTTCCTTTATCTTTCGGTTGCTCCTCTTCTATTATTTCAACTGCACTAAGGGTAGTTATTTCCAATAATCTATTAACATCAACGGTTTCATTCACCGCCATTGCTATTCTATCGCACAAAGCATCAAAGTTTATATCGGACGCTATGCTAAGCCCAAGGTGCCTTGAAGGGATTTTTATATCAGGTTGAGTTGATAAATAACCAAGAGCTTCAACTTGCACATCTTTACAGACATCTTTAAGGATATGATAATGCGAAATTGTATTTACATTATTAAAAATTACGCCAGCAATATTTAACTCTGGCCTAAAACTTTTAAAACCATGAATAAGCGCGGCGGCAGAATATGCCATTGCCTTAGCATTGATCACCAATATTATCGGTATATTCAGTAATGCGGCTATTTCGGCACTGCTTCCCTTCATCTTATCCGCACCATCAAACAAACCCATTACTCCTTCAACAATAGCTACATCATTTTGCTGCAAACATTTATTATATAAGCTTTTAACATGATCATTGCTGGCCATATAGATATCCAGATTTATGCTATCCGCACCACTCGCCTTTTGATGTAAAATTGGATCAATATAGTCAGGACCGCATTTAAAAGGCTGCACTTTTAATCCACGGTTAGCCATAACTCTTAACAGGCCAAGTGTAATAGTAGTTTTTCCTGAATCGCTTGATGGAGCGGCTATTAAAAACTGTGGTTTATCTGGCATCTTTATCTCCTAATACTGAATTAATATAATTTATAATGAAATCAGCCCGTTCATTTACAGTTAGTTTAGGCACTTCAATTAAATTATAATTTAATGATTTATAAACTTCAGCAATGGCCATATACAATTGCTCTGATTCGGGATATGTTTGCCATCTTTCGCTGTCATTAATATAAATTTCCTGCCAGGGCTCAAGTATAAATACGGTTTGATGATATAAATGCTGTTGGCATGCTTCATAGTAATATTCGGGCACTGGTAAACCGGCTACTTTTAAATAAGCGATGATATCTGGTATCCCTCTGTCATAAAACGTTAATCCAAGGCCGCTGGTTGCTTCATATGATAAGATCATTTTCTGTAAGGCTTTATCGGCAAAGCAACGCATATCGATCCAGGGTAAACAATTGGATCCTTGTTGAACCTCCTGAATGATCAACTGACGCGAAGCTTCTTCCGAACAGGTATAATTCAAAGCTCTTAATGCTTCCAGTAAATTCGTTTTACCAGATCCAGGGCCGCCGGTTATGATAAATCTACTCATAATATACCGCCATAATAAACGCTATAATCAAAACAACCATCAAGAAACATACTTTATGATTGATATAAATAACTCTCTTGATTTCCTGGTGTTCAATTATTCTGTCATTTTCACCAATGTAAGGCTTCTCCAATAAAACGCCATGATAAGTGTTGGGCCCGCCAAAGCGGGTATTCAATATGCCAGCCAGGGCAGCTTCAGGATACCCCGAATTGGGGCTTTTGTGTTTATTGCCATAGCGAAAAACAAATTGCAGAGCTGTTTTGCTGAAAGATACACCTACCATAAATAATGCAGTAAGCCTTGATGGGATGAAATTGGCAACATCATCCAACCGGGCCGCGAACTTTCCAAATTGCTCATACCGTTCACTGTGGTACCCGATCATGGAATCAAGCGTATTAATTAATTTGTAGGTCATGATACCGGGTATACCAGCTAAGGCGTAATAAAATAATGGGGCTATAACGCCGTCGCTCAGGTTTTCTGACATAGTTTCGAGTACGGCAATCCGAATTTGCTGCGTGCTAAGATTTGATGTATCCCTTCCAACAATACGCGATAATTGTTTCCGACCGGCTTCAATTCCTTCGTTATTAAGCACATCGAAAACTTTTCGCCCCTCGTTGATCAGTCCTTTGTTGGCAAGTCCATAATACATGAAAACACTACTGTAGATGATATAAATAAGCCAGTTGTAATACATTAAATATGCAGAGATCAGATAAAAAAAGATGAAGCAAAAACCGCAAAGCATGATCACCAATACCATGCCCTTTAAAAACCTGGATTGATTTTTATTTAATAAGCGTTCCCAAAAAGCAATCGTATTACCAAAAAACTTTACTGGATGCGGGAATTGTTCCGGGTCACCCAACAGAAGGTCAAGCAAATAGCCAACTATTAATGGTATAATTAAGAGGTATGGTTTCGCCATTCTTTTAATGCATTAACCAATAATTGATTACTATGAGCACTTAATGTAGCAAGCCTGAAATGACTTTTTCTGAGTCCACGAAAATTACTGGCATCCCTAATTAGTATGTTGTGTTCTTTTAGCAGATATTGTTTCAGCTCAGAAGCTTCGCCATTTACTAATTCAGCTAAAAAAAAATGTGTATGGCTATTGTGTATCCTGACAGGAGCTTCCTTTAGAGAAGTCACAAAACGTTCTCTTTCATCTAACAGCTCTTTTAAGGGGATTTGAACACGTTCATAATTATCAAAAATAAATTTACCGGTTTCAATAGCCACACTATTAACCGACCACGGAAATTTGAATTTCTTTACCTTCTGAATAAGTGCTTCGGAAGCCACAATATATCCCAGCCTAAGACCCGGAATGGCATAAGATTTAGTAAGTGAACGAAGGATTATAAGATTCAGATGTTGCCTTACCAGTGTTATAGCTGAACTTATTGATAAGGTAAACTCAATAAAAGCCTCATCTACAACAAATATAACTTTAGGATTATTTTTGAGCAATGCCTCAATATACAAGCAAACCTCACCTGTAGGATTATTGGGATTACAAATAAACACTAAATCAGATTCTATCTTAGTCAAGGGATCCAATGCATCCCAATTCATAAAACTTACCTGATGATCATACATCTTTGCCGCATCTTCATATTCAGCAAATGAGGGGATCACAATGGTTGTTTTCCGCTTTCTGAAAGCCTGGCCTATTAAATAAATGCTTTCTGTACTTCCGCTATTAACCAATATATTACCTGGCAGTAAATGATGATGTTGAGCAATTTTATGTATTAAACTTTCGGCCAGTACTTCCGGATATTTGTTTATGTTACTCCAGTTACTAAAAATATGTTCTTTTAATTCCTCAGGTTCTCCATTATACCAAACGTTCGTGCTGAAATCTGCAACAATATCGGCTTTAAACTGGTAGCCATCATCACCATGCCCGTAAAGCATACAACTAATATTTTAAAGATTGATATACATAATCCAAATCAATATGCTCTCTTAGTAATGCGGCAAGCTTGTCATATTGCTCATTTTTATATTGCGCATAATTGATCATTTCCTGATGAGAGGTTGTGTATGGTTCCAATAAATGGTTAATTACAACCGGATTATCTAAAATACCATGCATATAAGTCCCCCAACATTTATCACTAAGCTTATACCCATCCGTTTGCCCATCTGGTAAAAAGTTTAGCGGTTTTGTTTCGGCGGCGTACGTTTCGCCCATGTGTATTTCATATCCTATACAAGTGCCTTCCAAATGCTGATATTTGAAAAAACTTTGCCTGGTTGTTTTCTCGGCCTGCAAAATTGTAGTTACCGGAAGTAACCCAAGCCCGGCAGTTTCGGCTATATTGCTTTCCACATGATGCGGGTCGGCAATTGATTCACCTAACATTTGATAGCCTCCACAAATACCTATTATAGTTTTACCCATGCTGTAAGCCTCGCGAATAGCATCCGCTATTCCATTATTTTTTAAAGCGATGGTATCTTCAATTGTATTTTTAGTGCCGGGAAGGATTAAAATATCTGCTTTACAAATTTCATTAGGGTTGTTAGAGTAAAATAAATTTATCCGTGTGTCACTTTCCAACCGGTTAAAGTCAGTAAAATTTGATAACCTGTTTAAAAGAATAACAACAACATTTACCTTGCCATCAACAGCTTTTGTCATTTTTTGTGTAAGTGCAACCGAATCCTCCTCCTCAATTACAATATCTTTAAAATAAGGTAAAATTCCAATCACAGGAACACCGCAAAGTTCTTCAATCTTTCTTTTACCTTCATCAAATAAACTTATATCCCCTCTGAATTTATTAATGATAATTCCTTTAATAAATTTCCTCTCATCCTCATCCAATAAAGCCATAGTTCCATACAGGCTCGCGAATATGCCGCCTCGTTCAATATCAGTCACCAGATATGTAGCTGCTCCGGCTTCCTTGGCCATGCGCATATTGGTTATGTCGCGGCTTTTCAGATTAAGTTCCGAAATACTACCAGCACCTTCCATAGCAATCGGATTATATCTTTCAGATAAACGATGGAATGCGCGTTTAACCTCTGAAAACAACTGCTCCCGACCGGCTGGTTTAAAATAATCTTTAGCAGACATGTTTCCTACAGGCTTCCCTAATAAAATAACCTGCGAGCTTTTATCGGTAGTGGGCTTAAGAAGCACCGGGTTCATATCTGTATGGCAATTAACACCGGCTGCCTCAGCCTGTACGGCCTGAGCCCTGCCAATTTCAAGGCCCTCCGGAGTAACATAGCTGTTTAAAGACATATTTTGTGCCTTAAACGGCGCAGGCGTATAACCATCTTGCTTAAAGATCCTGCAAAATCCGGCAGTGATTACGCTTTTTCCGACATCTGAAGCTGTACCAACAAACATGATGGGTTTAAGCCTTTCGATATTTTTTACGCTTTCCACCACTTTGATCATAATCCCAAACCTACTACAGCTCCAATAATAATTATAGCGGGATGAGTGATCTGAGCGGCGGCGGCTACTCCTGGTAGATCCTGGATTTGAGCCCTGACTATTTTCCGATTTGGTAGTGATGCATGTTGTATGATTGCTGCCAAAGTAGATCCTTTACCAGCTTCTATGTAAGTTGCTGCTATATCATTCAGTTTTTTCATGCCCATATAAATAACTACAGTGGCATTGCTTTGCATAGCTAAACGTAAATCTGCTGATAGTGTACCATCTTTTTTAGTACCTGTAACAACCCAAATACTTTCACTAATATTCCGATGAGTTAATGGTATATCTTCAAAACCGGCAGCTTGCATACTGCTGATTCCGGGAATAAAGTGTGTTTTGATCCCGTGCTGTCTGGCAAATAATATCTCTTCAAACCCCCTTCCGAATATAAACGGATCGCCTCCTTTTAACCTTACTACTTTCCCTTTAGTAAATGCATAGTGCTTTATTAACTCATGTATCTCATCCTGGGTTGTATGTTTACCATAAGGTTGTTTTCCTACATATATTTTTTCACAATCATCACGAGTGATAGTCAAGAGCTCTTTATTTGCCAAATTATCATAAAGAACAACATCAGCTTGCTGCAAAACTTTATGGCCTTTAACTGTTATTAATTCTACATCGCCAGGACCGGCACCAACAATAAATAGTTCGGGAGTTTTATTACTGTCAATCATCAATAGATATTCTGCAACATTAAGTAAAAAGGCTAAGTTAAACCTAATTTATATAATCATAAACAGAAGATCGCTTAAATATGCAGTCTATGGAAAATTTAGCAATGAGATACTTTTATCGTTTGATAAAAAAATTGTTGTGATAACTATGAAAGACAATCATAAATAATTGTCTCTCATTACTCTAATGTTTTACGTAAAGTTCTCAGGGGAATTATTTACCCAATTAAAGCATCATTTGATTATTTAAAACCCCATTGTAAGGGCGGCAATATCTACGAAACCGTAAAAAAACCAGCAGGCCGAGACTGAAACTCCTTTTTTAATTAATGATTTATAATGGGCTAATTCCTCTGGGGTTAAATAGTTTTCAATGTTCCTAAGATCTTCATTAACCTGAAACATATACTTTACTATTTTCCCGCTTTTATAGGGAATAATTCTGCATTTAATTCCCTGATGATTTTTAGCCCTGAGAAATCTAACTAACCAATTTTCTAATTCGTTCATAGCTTGGAGGATATGGAGTAATAAAAAATATGTAATAATGCAATCAAATAAAAAGCATATAATTTCATGCCAGAATTAAGCCCATGCTTTTTATAAGCAAAACACGCATCAATAATTTCTAAAGCAAGCATTTAGCATACAAACAGGCTTGTTCAGAAAGTATAAGTACGGGATAAAAAATATACGTACTTATACGCATAATACTTTTGCATATACACTATATATTTGCTTTATAAGCAACCATCACTATGAAAGATATCCAAACACTAAAATTCTATTGGTTAAAGTATGAAATAAGTGCTATTCAGGCTTTAATTTACAATTCGCCGGGCATAGACAATTTTGTATTTTCATTTTATTTATCTAATACAACAGACGAGAATAAAGGCATGCAACTGGTATCATATGCGTTCATGACACCGGCAAATCAGTATAGTACCAATTATGATATTTTAACTCCCTATAAAAACAATGCACTGGAATTGAGCGGACCGTTTATCATGAGCAATAATATTATTTCTGCTGCTGATATGTTACTGCTGATTAATACACCTGACGCTGTTGGCGATAAACCCGACTACCTAACATTTATACCCAACATCAGCGATGGACAGCATATTTACTATGATATCAAAAGATATAAAAGAATTGACGTTGGTGATGTGGAAATTAAGAGTCAAGGAGCTTCACCGGTAAATACTAACCCATCACCTCCAGCCACCGTTATTAAATAAGTTCAATATTTCCGAATGTTTAGAATATTTCAGATCGTTATTGACTGGTCGGAAGTTTGGGCACTACTCATACCTATACCTATCCTTATTCACAAGAAGCAGCCGGCTATGATAAAGTCGGTTGTTTTTTATGTTTGGATAGCTTTTTTTATTAACCTGGCTATTGATTTAACCTGGAAATTAAGAAATTACTTACCTACCGCGTTCAACTCGAACAATTATCTGTATAACCTGCATTCGGTAATACGCTTTTTCCTATTTAGTATTTTTTTTATAAAACTTCGTCAACCTTTTTTATCAACTATTAAAAAGGCGATCCCTTTTTGCTTTGCCGCTTTTATTATTATCAATTTTTGTTTTTTTGAAAACTTCTTTGATTACTGGAAATTGAGTAGCCGCTTATTGGCTGTTGAAGCTATTTTACTATTATTTTATACATTACAGTATTATCTATTCAAAATTAATGACCATGCCGAGGTAGATATTTTCAATTCAGATTTTTGGATTGTTACCGGCCTTGGAATATTTGTTACATTCAACTTTTTCATTTTCTTGTTATACAATGAATTAACTATACACCTGCAAAATTTCGCGGTCACTTTATGGAATGTCCATAATATATCATTCATTGTATTTAATCTGTTTATAGCCAAAGGTTTTTATGAGTCAAGAGAGCAATGATATACGACTTTTACTGGTTGTAGGTATTGCAGCAATGCTTATGCTTTTCATAAGCCTACTGCTTATATTTATATTTACACAGCGAAAAAAACTCCAATATCAAAACCAGGTTCAGGCCTTACAGGATATTCAAAAAAATCAGTTAATTGAGGCAGCTATAAGAAGTGAAGAAATTGAGCGTCATCGTATTGCAGAAGAACTGCATGACGAAATAGGTGCAATTTTGGGAGCTGCAAGCCTACATTTTTACAATGTTAAAATTGAGGATTGTGACGAATCAAGCCAAACAATCTATCAAAAAGGCCGTGTATTACTGGATGATGGAATAAGTAAAATAAGGGGTATTTCGCATAACCTACATTCCAGTATATTACAAGAGTTTGGTTTAAATGAGGCTGTAGGGCACTTTTGTGGCAAGCTTGCTCATGAAAGCCTTATTGAAATTAATGTAAATCTTGATAACAGGTACCCTACCCGGGCTGCTCAAAATGATATAAGTATATATCGCATTGTACAGGAATTTATCAATAATATAATTAAACATGCCCGGCCAAATAAGATTATGATATCGTCAATCTATCAAAATAACTATTTGGATTTAACCATTAATCATAATGGCAATGGTCTTACCCAGGCTCAATTTGAAGAACTTCGATTTAAAAGAGATGGTTTGGGTTTAAAGAATATTCAGAATAGAATAATACTATTAAAAGCCGAGCTCAAACTCGCTCAACAAACTGATGATTTTTCAATAAATATATCAGTGCCAATATTTTAAATATCATTTTCAATTTTCAAGCAATATAAACTATTAATTAACAAAATCCATTAAAACAACACATTAATACATTGTTAATCACCTAATTAAACCGCTATATTAGCCTATTTTTTTATTAAAATTCGTTGTTTTATTCAATTCTTATTTTTTGTTGCCTGTTATTTATTTTTAACTAAAGTTTAATTATTTTTAGGGCTTCAACCTAAATAATAATGCAAAAAATAAAGGTAGCCATAGCCGATGATTACTCTATATTTAGAGATGGTTTAAAGGTAGGCCTTAATAGGGATAAAAACCTTGAAGTAGTACTTGAAGCCGAGAATGGTGAGGATCTACTTGAACAAATTGAAACTATACATCCGGATGTTATTTTAATGGATCTAAAAATGCCCATTCTGGATGGCATGGAAGCCACAAAATTAATAAAAAAAAGGTTTGAAGACATTAAAATACTGATTGTTACCATGTATGATGAAACCAAATTCATTATACACCTGATGGAGATAGGAGCAAATGGTTATTTATTAAAAAATGCCGATCCGGGAGACATCAGGAAGGCCATATATTCGGTTTATGAGTGCGGATACTATTTTAATGATATTGTAAATAAAGCCCTTTTAAAGAAACTCATTCTTAAAAACAATATTAAGCCTTCATTCAATCAAAATATAGAATTTTCTGAACGTGAGCTTGACGTGCTAAAAATGATCTGTAATGAAAGAACGGCCTCAGAAATTGCCGAGGCACTTTTCTTAAGCCCTCGATCCGTTGAAGGCATTAGGCAACGTATTATTGAAAAAGTTGGTGTTCGTAATACTGCTGGTCTCGTAATGTTTGCCGTTAAAAATGGAGTGATTTAAAATGCAAGTCTCTCTCTATATAGTTTATTATTGTTTCTGATAGCTCAAGCCTGATTTCAGCGGAATAATTTAGCTACCGGTCACCCACTGCAAAAGAGGCTATCTCACAAATCGTAGCACTTTTTCTTACTGCATGCTATCGTATAAACTTAAATACTAAAAGCAAAATAATCAGCATGATACCTATTAAGGCTATCAGAAAAATATATTCTGCGATTGCCTCCAATCTGAACATTTTCTTCTTATCATTCGTCCTGATGGCAATAAAAGAAAAAAAACAGGAAAGTATGAGCATCATGGCTATTCCCGAAGTAAATTCATCTATCAGGCTTGAGTCAGATTTGTTTGTTAAATGAAATGATGTTATAACAACAAGGCAAAAGCCCAATAAGCTTGTAGATGGACCTATAATATGTTGAGACGTGTTGTTGGCCATAAAGCAAAATATAAGCTAAAGTAAGTAACTCCTTGATTAAATACATCAGTAAGTATATTACATGATCATGATTTTAAAATGAATACAATAACATTTCATTTCTTACTTCATTTTTTTGATCTTAATATACTTTTAATTTAATTGTTATTCCAGTTTGAAAGGGTGACAAAAAATAAAGAAGCTTTAATAAACACTCATCTTAGTTGAGGGGTGTTTATTAAATTTGTTTCTTTTATTTGTTACTTAAGCATGGAAGCGAAAGAAATACTGAAACAGCATATTAGCAAAATGGCATCTTTAACTGATGAACAATTTGATTATCTGTTTTCATATTTCAAACCCCGGATTTATAAAAAAGGCCAGATTGTTATTACTGAGGGAGACAAAGTAGATCATGAATACTTTGTGCTTTCAGGTTGCCTTAAAGCTTTCTTTATCAATGATGAGATCAAAATGTATATCCTGCAGTTTGCTATGCCAACCTGGTGGACATCTGACTATGGCGCTCTGTATAATCAAACCAGGGCTACTATCAATATAGACTGTATCACCGACGCCGAGGTACTTTGCATTTCCAATGAAGACCGGGAAAAAATTTGTAGTGAATTACATCAGGTCGAACATTTTTTCCGCTGGCGCACAAACCGGGGATATTTAGCTTCGCAAAAAAGGCTGCTATCATTTATGAACAATGATACCAAGGCTCGTTATGAGGAGTTATTGAAACTATACCCACAGCTCTATAACCTCGTTCCAAAACACCTGATTGCCGCTTATCTTGGTGTATCAAGAGAAACCCTAAGCAGGCTATATAACGCCCATAAATAGTCAGCATACGAATGTGATGTACATCACGTAGCTACCTGAGTTTTCCTGCCGTCCTTTGTACTATCAAATCATTAACGATTGATAATATAAAGAAATGGAAACTAAAAAATTTGAAATTTTAACTGCTAAAAGCAATATTGACTGGACTGGTAGAAAAGTAACTGGTGCACATAATGGCACTATAGACATTAAAGCAGGTAGCCTGATATTAACCGACGGCCAACTCGATGGCGGAAGCTTTGTAATTGATACCACTTCAATAAAAATACTGGATATTACTGATCCGGATACTAATGCACAGTTTGCCGGCCACCTTTTTTCTGAAGACTTCTTCGCGACAGAAAGCCACCCTGAAGCCGTATTTACAATCATCAGTGCCGATGAAATCAGCAACGGAAAATATCTTATTGCCGGTAATTTAACCATTAAAGGTATTACACATCCTGTAAGCTTTGCTGCCGATGTAGTTACAGGTGATAATACCATCACTGCAACCGGTAAAATCACTATCGACCGTACAAGGTACGATATGAAGTTCTGTTCAGGTAACTTCTTTACTAATTTGGGTGACACGCTTATTTACAACGAATTTGATCTGGATGTAAATATCACAGCATCAGCTTCTAATTAATTTAAACTTTTAGAACAAGATCATGAAAGCACAAACCATTATAGTAACCGGCGCATCAACAGGTATTGGCAAGGCCATCGCCGGTTTATTTTTACAACACGGACATAATGTAGTTATCAACTCAGCTAACGAAGATAATTTAAAAGCAACATTTAACGAGCTGGAAAATCACGACCGCTTGGCTATGATTGCTGGTGATATCAGCAAAGCTACCGTAGGTCAGCAATTAGTTGATTTAGCTGTAGCACGCTTCGGCGCTGTTGATGTATTGGTAAACAATGCCGGCATATTTGCACCCAAACCTTTTTTGGAAGTTGATGAAGCCCATCTTGACAGCTTTTTAAATATCAATTTAAAAGGCACTTATTTCACCAGTCAGGCGGCTATTAAACAAATGCTTAAACAAGGTGAGGGATCTATTATTAACATAGGTACAGTATTGGTTGACCACGCCATTGGTGGTTTCCCAGCTACCGCGCCTATTTCAAGCAAAGGTGGTATTCATGCATTAACCAAGCAATTAGCTACCGAATTTGGTAAAAATAACATTCGGGTAAATGCAATAGCGCCAGGTATTATCAGAACCCCGCTTCAGGCTAAAACCGGCGTAGATAATGCAGACAGCCTTGCAGGTCTTCACTTGCTAAACCGCGTTGGCGAAACTCAGGATGTTGCTGAGTTAGCTCTGTATTTAGCCAGTAGTAACTTTGTTACAGGTGAAATTATCAATTTAGATGGCGGCCATGTTGCCGGTCACCATATTGAGTAATTCAATAAATATCAATAGGTATGCATCGGAAAGTGTTATTCCTTTGCATACCTTTATTATTAGAAAACCATGAATAATTAATTTAAGTGTTCAATGCCATGTGGAATCAAACTAAAATAACTGAGCTTTTCGGCATCAAATATCCAATATTATTGGGACCTATGGGTGGCGGGTTTTCAACACCACAACTATTGGCTGCGGTATCCAATGCAGGCGGCTTAGGAAGCCTTGGAGCATATACGCTGAGCCCTGAACAATTATTAGAAACTGCCAATGTTATAAAAACCTTAACAGATAAACCTTATAATATTAATCTATGGGTCTCTGATGTCGACAACCGCCTGGCTAATTTTCCTGCCGACAGCCATGAAAAAGTAAAGGCACTTTTTAAACCCTTTTTTGATGAACTAAGCATCCCTTTTCCTGATCTGGATGCGAATATCCCATCTAAATTTCTGAAACAGGTTGAAGCTTTATTTGAGATAAGGCCTGCCGTGTTCAGTTTTATATTTGGTATCCCGCCTGTTGAAATACTTAACGAAGCCCGCAGACTCGGAATTAAAACAGTAGGTGCAGCAACTACTTTAGATGAAGCATTAGCTTTAGAAGAAGCAAAAGTCGACGCTATTGTAGCCGCTGGATTTGAGGCAGGCGGACATCGTCCGTCATTTTTGAGACCTGCTCATGATTCCTTAACCGGTACATTTACGCTCATACAACAACTAAAAGCCAAAATAAAAACTCCCGTTATCGCCGCAGGTGGTATTGCCGATGGTAAAGGCATAGCTGCTGCATTAACGTTAGGCGCCGATGCTGTGCAATTGGGAACTGCTTTTTTAATTACTGATGAATCAAGTGCGACATCACTACACAAAGCAACGCTTTTGTCAGATCAAGCTAAATATACAGTACTTTCCAAATCATTAACAGGAAGAATGGGCAGATTGATCCGTAACCGAATATCCGATGAAATTAAATATGAAAGCGAAGTGCTTCCATTTCCATTACAAACGCATTTAATAAGACCGTTAAGGGAAGCAGCTATAGCTCAGGGGAAAACCGATATGATCAACTTTTGGTCAGGCCAAAATGGGGTTAGATTAAAACATACCAAAGCGGCAGAATTAATGCAAGCGTTAATAACAGAAACGGGGCAGATACTTAAATCCTGAATGATTTAACTCTAATAAAATCTATATTTGGTGATCATATTATTTAAATGCGTTTGAATGATATGATCACCAAACTTTGTTTTACCCTTACTGTTTATTTTGAATGAAAATAGCAACCTATAATGTTAATGGGATAAACGGGCGGCTCCCGGTATTACTCAGATGGCTTGATGAAACAAAGCCGGATGTAGCTTGCCTGCAGGAATTGAAAGCTCCCGACGAAAAATTCCCCGAACAGGCCATACTTGATGCCGGTTATCATGCTATATGGCATGGTCAGAAAAGCTGGAATGGCGTAGCTATTTTATCACGAAACAGCGAAATTAAAGAACTGCGCCGTGGGTTGCCAGGAGATCCTGATGATAGCCATAGCCGATATATTGAAGCGCTTGTGAACGGCATTGTTATAGGTTGTCTTTACCTCCCAAATGGAAATCCCGCCCCGGGACCGAAGTTTGACTATAAATTGAAATGGTTTGAACGCTTCTCTACTCATGCGGCCGGGCTGCTCCAGCACGATTTGCCGGTAGTATTATGCGGCGATTATAATGTTATGCCAACAGAACTGGATGTTTATAAACCTGAACGTTGGCTTGATGACGCCCTGTTCAGGCCAGAAACCAGGTTAGCCTTTAAAAATCTTATTGATCAGGGCTGGACAGACGCTATCCGAAAACTTTACCCGAATGATGTTATCTATACCTTCTGGGATTATTTCAGAAAAGCTTATGATCGTAACGCGGGTTTGCGGATTGATCATTTTTTATTGAGTCCCAATCTGCAAAATCAACTGGTTAGTGCCGGAGTTGACCGGCATGTGCGAGGCTGGGAAAAATCCAGTGATCATGGCCCGGTCTGGATAGATGTGCAGGTATAAAAACAGCTAGTATTTTTGTAAATAACAAACAAGGTCGCCTGTATTGCCGGCGACCTTGTTTGTTATAAGTTTTTACCATTAGTGTGCAATAAATTATTTAAATGCATCAGGTTCAAAGTCAAGCGACACAGAGTTCATACAAAACCGTTTGTATGTTGGTGGCGGCCCATCATCAAATATATGTCCTAAGTGCGAACCGCAACGGGCACAGATAACCTCTGTTCGGTGCATATCATAAGAATTATCTGTTTTATAAATCACACTATTTTTACGGATAGGTTCAAAAAAGCTTGGCCATCCGCAATCGCTTGCAAATTTAGCAGTTGATTTAAATAGCACATTTCCGCAAACTGCACAGTAATAGGTTCCTTTAGCATTACTATCCCAATATTTGCCGGTAAATGGCCGCTCGGTCGATTGTTCCCGTGCTACAGCATACAAATCTGGAGATAGTATTTTTTTCCATTCTGCATTACTTACTTTCAGTGGCTTAGTATCTGTATTGGAATAATAAGGATTATTCTCGTGTCCGCTTTTTGTTTTAAGATGCTGCGCGTTTACACATAAAGCCGAACCTAAAAACAGGATGCATAAAATTAATATCGATCTCATTTCTTCAGTTTGTCTTTAAATACCTTTTTAAATTTTTCCAATTCGGGCTGTATCACATATTTGCAATATGGCTGATCGCCGTTTAAGCTGTAATAATTCTGATGATAATCCTCCGCTTTATAAAATGCGGCATAAGGAACTACCTGTGTTACAATTTTACTTTTGTAAGCCTTTTCGGTATTAAGCCTGTCAATGTAGTAGTTGGCTTTTTGTTGTTGAGCGCTATTATGATAAAAAATAGCCGAACGATACTGTGTACCAACGTCATTACCCTGCCTGTTTAATTGAGTAGGGTCATGCGCTACAAAAAAAGCTTCCAGCAATTCATCATAAGAGATTACGGTAGGGTCATAAATAATATTACAAGCCTCTGCATGTCCTGTTTTACCGGTACAAACCTGCTCATAAGTTGGGTTAGCCACATGGCCGCCACTAAATCCGGAGATCACTTTTTTAACACCCTTAAGCTGTTGAAATTTGGCTTCGGTGCACCAAAAACAACCTGTGGCAAAAGTCGCTGTATCAACAGTTTTAGCTTTTGGCTTTGGTGCTGAAAAATCATTACCGTGGTTGGCAAATACGGAATGTGATGTAAAAATCAAGAAGGTTAAAAAACAAATTATCCTGGTCATATTTTATTAAATCTTAGTTTCATGAACTAACGTAAAAAAAAAGTACTTGTATTTATTTTTACGGCTCAAAAGCTTAAAAAGCGGGCTTTATGGAACAATGTGATTTATCAATGACAAAGCCAAGACGTTTGTGTCATATTCAGCAACTAAAAAGATAATTATTTACCTCTTCTTTTACGCTCCTTCACAATTAAACTAAGCTCGCGGCTCATTTGTCCGGCTATAGCTGTGTTTTCCTGAGCGCGCCTGAATAAATAAGGCAAAACAGCCTTAATAGGTCCGTAAGGAACATATTTAACCACGTTATACTGTGCATTGGCCAGGTTAAAGCTCAAATTATCGCTCATACCCAATAATTGCGAAAAATAAACATGCGGATGTTTATGATCTATCCCTTTGCTATCCAAAAGCTCAGCAAGCAACCTACAGCTTTCCTCATTATGCGTACCTGCAATAAAGGCTATCTTATCAATATGACTGGTGCAATAATCAAGTGCAGAGTCGTAATCAAGATCGGCAGATTTTTTATCAGGCTGTATAGGAGATGAATAGCCCATTTCCTCGGCACGCTTACGTTCCTTTTCCATATATGCTCCGCGTACAATTTTGGCTCCTAAAATAAAGCCTTCGCTATTGGCAATTTCATGATCATTTAATAACGATGCCAGTTTATCATGCCTGTACATTTGGTAAGTATTATATACAATAGCCCTTTTAGTATTAAAACGGGTCATCATGGTTAAGGCCAGCAGGTCAATGGTATCCTGTATCCAGCTTTCTTCCGCATCAATCATTACGGGCACATTGTTGGCATGCGCCTTATCACAAATGGCTAATACCCGGTTTTGCACCCTTTGCCATTCCAGCTCTTCTTGGTCAGTAAGCGCTTGGCGGGCATCGAGCTTTTCTAATAAACCAAAACGGCCAACTCCCGTTACTTTGAAAACCGTAATTGGTACGGCTTTATCAGTGGCAGCACGTAAAATGGTGCGGATAATCTCATCACGGGTGCTGTCAAAAACAGCTTCGTCGTCTTCACCTTCTATGGAATAATCCAATATGGTACCTACCCCACCACTTTGAAGGTTTTTTATGGTATTATTACATTCGTTGATGGTTTCTCCACCGCAAAAGTGTTTAAATATGGTAGCCTTGATCAGGCTTTTTATTGGCAAACCTATCTTAATAGCAAAGTTGGTTACCGGCGGACCGATCTTCACTAAAAAATTAACATTAATTATTCTGAATAGCCAATAAGCCCTGTTAAGATCAGTGTTCGATGAATGACGAAAAGCGATTTCTGTATTTTCGAAAGAGAGCTTTTCGTGTTTGTAGTTATTGTTTGTTTCGTTAGAAAGCATCCGCAAAATTATAAAATGATATATCATTATTCCATGAATAGTTTATTTTTGCCTCTCCATGACAGAATTTAAATTAGAAGGCGATTATATACCGATGATACAATTGCTAAAAGCTGCCAACCTGGTATCAACAGGTGGCGAGGCACAAATAGTTGTAAGTGAGGGAGAAGTAATGTATAACGGCGAGGTTGATTATCGTAAACGGCTGAAAGTTAAACGCGGCGATGTGGTTGAATTCAGAGGCACTAAAATCATGGTTGTTTAAAATTATGAATACTATCCAAAGCGATACCTACCCTATTTACTTTAATAATAGCATTGATGAGCTGGTTAACTTTATTAAAAAAGGAAACTACTCCCGTTTTTTTATTTTAACCGATGAGCATACCGGCGTACACTGCCTTCCGCTTGTAAAAAGCAAAATAGATGGCTTGGGAGATTATGATCTTATTGAAGTAAACGCAGGAGAAGAAAGCAAGGATATTGATTTTTGCATAGGCGTATGGAAAATGCTGATCGACTTTGGCGCCGATCGTAAAAGTTTACTCATCAACCTTGGCGGTGGTGTTATAACGGATTTAGGCGGTTTTGCTGCATCTACCTTTAAAAGAGGGATAGATTTTGTCCACGTGCCTACTACCCTTTTATCTCAGGTTGATGCGTCTGTAGGTGGTAAAACAGGTATTGATATTGATAGTATTAAAAACATAGTAGGTACATTTACTCAGCCTAAAGCCGTATTTATTGAATACGATTTTCTAAAAACGCTACCTGCACGACAAATACTATCTGGCGTTGCCGAAATGCTGAAACATGGTTTGATCACCGATGCGGCTTACTGGAATGAGCTTAAGGCAAGTAACCTAAAAGATCCATCGGTTGAACTCATATACCGGTCAGTAGAGATTAAAAACATGATCACTATTGAAGATCCGACTGAAAAAGGCATCAGAAAGGCATTAAACTTTGGGCATACCATTGGCCACGCCGTTGAAACCAATTCTTTAATAAATGATGAAGATCCGCTATCGCACGGCGAGGCAATAGCCATCGGTATGATCTGCGAATCATATTTGGCTTACAAAAAAACAGGCTTAAGTGCTGAGGACTTAAAGGAAATAACTCAAGTATTCAGTGATCTGTATCCAAGGTATACGATATCTGAATCAAACTTTGATACCTTGTTTGCCATTATGCAAAAAGATAAGAAGAATCAGGACAATAAAATAAATTGCACATTACTGACACGCATAGGACAATGCAATATTGATAATATCTGTACAGAATCCGAACTTCGTGAAAGTTTACTGTACTACATTAATTTGTAAAATGTCTGATTTAGATCCGCGGAATAAGGCCGCGCTGGTGTTAATGGGTTTACTGGTAGTATTAACCCTTGTAGAAATGGGTTTAAGCTACTGGGAAAATCGTAAATACTACCAAACACGCGATACGCTTAATAATATATACCTTACGTCGCTTGCAGTAATAACCAATTTAATGGTTAAAGTAAGCACGTTTGTAGTACTTAGCTTCACTTATCAATACAGACTATTTCAAATACATAATATATATCTGTACTGGTTTGTGCTGGTTATTGTTCAGGATTTTTTGTACTGGGTGCTTCATTACACAGGGCACTATTGCCGCTTTTTTTGGGCAATGCATGTAACACACCATTCGTCAGAGCTATTTAACTTTACCACTGGGTTTCGGTCAACTGTATTTGAACCGTTTTACCGGGTAGTGTTTTATATGCCGCTGGCTTTAATGGGTTTTACCGCGTTAGATATTTTGTATGCTTATTTAATTACACAGCTTTACGGCAACCTGGTGCATACACAATATAAAATACCTTTGCCTAAATGGTATGGATGGCTATTTGTAACACCGTCACATCATAGGGTTCACCATGCTTCAAACATTCCCTACCTGGATAAAAATATGGGTATGGTACTTATTATTTGGGATAGGATGTTTGGCACCTTTAGAGATGAAGATCTGGACGAGCCTGTTAAATACGGTTTAACAACTCAGCCTGAAGATATGGGGCCGGTAAATATCCTGTTTCATGAGTGGAAAGCACTGATACATGATGTTAAACATGCACCAGGTATCAAAAATAAGGTTAAATATATGTTTAACCCGCCGGGTTGGAGCCATGATGGCAGTTCACAAACAGCCCGGGTTTTGCAGCGGGAATACGAAAAACAGCCATTTAGCAAATAAAATTTGGTTGGGTAAGCTTATTTTACAAAAAATAAAATTTTCTATTGACAAAATCATTTTTTACCGTACATTTACAACATAATAAAAAATAAATGAAATTCACAAGCGCATATTACTTCGGTTACTACTTTTACTTTAACAGTGAGAGCCGGGACTAATATGTACTTAAAACACACATAAAGAACTTAAAAAGTCCCGGCACAAAATGCCGGGACTTTTTGCTTTAACAGGGGTTATGAAAATAGAAAAACCAAGAGTTGCAATACAGGGTATCCGTGCTTCTTTTCACGAAGAAGCTGCTTTAAGGTATTTTGGAGAAAACACCCAAACCATTGAGTGTAACTCTTTCAAGCAAACATTTGAGGCGCTCAAAAACAAAGAGGCTGATTATGTGGTGATGGCCATTGAAAATAGTATCGCCGGAAGTATATTACCTAACTATACCTTATTGCTTGATTATGGTTTTCCGGTTGTAGGCGAAATTTACTTACCTATTCAATTACATTTAATGGCATTACCAGGTGTAAAATTTGAAGATATTAAGTATGTAACCTCACACCCTATCGCTTTAAGGCAGTGTGTTGACTTTTTTGACGAGTATCCCAACCTAAAAATTGTTGAAAGTGTGGATACCGCAGCTTGTGCAAAACGTATACGCGATGAACAATTAACAGATACCGTTGCCATAGCCAATGCGTTGGCCGCAAAGCTTTATGGGCTTGATGTACTGGAACGCAGGATAGAATCAAACAAAAAGAATTTTACCCGTTTCCTGATTATCACTCATCATGATAATGTTGAAAAAAAGAATGCTAATAAAGCCTCCTTGTGCTTTCAGGTAAGCAACAAAGTGGGATCATTGGCCAAGGTGCTGAACATTTTTGCCGAAGAAGGCATCAATATGAGCAAGATACAATCGATGCCTATTCTGGGTAAGCGCAATGAATATAATTTTTATGTAGATGTTGAATGGGAAGAGCAAAAGCAGTACGATACATCCATAAGGCAAATACTAAAATACACTCATAATTTTAATATACTCGGAGAATATGAAAGGCACGATGATGAATCAACAACATCAAAGCCTCTGAAAAATGAAAGAGTTAGAAAATACATCAACATCCGAAGAAACATATAGCATTGATTTTAAACTACTTAAATTAAACAATTAACAAAAATATAACAATCATACCGGCCTAAATCCGGATTAACAATTAAAACAATGAAACTGAATTTAAACATACAGCCGCTCCACACCTGGATCAAGACTGGAAAAGAACCTTTGGTAATTGCAGGCCCTTGCAGTGCCGAAACTGAAGATCAATTAGTAGCTACAGCACACCTGTTAGCGCAAACCGGCCGTATATCTGCCCTACGTGCAGGTATCTGGAAACCACGTACCCGTCCGGGTGAGTTTGAAGGCATTGGCAGCATTGGTTTGGAATGGCTTAAACGTGCCAAAGAAGAAACCGGTTTGCCAACCGCTGTAGAAGTAGCAACTGCTAAACACGTAGAAGAAGCTTTAAAAGCTGGTGTTGATATATTATGGATAGGTGCCCGTTCCACGGCTAACCCTTTTACTGTACAGGAAATTGCTGATGCGTTAAAAGGTGTTGATGTTCCGGTAATGATCAAAAACCCGGTAAATCCCGACCTTTCTTTATGGGTTGGTGCTTTAGAGCGTGTTAACAACGCTGGTATCACCAAACTGGCTGCCATACACCGTGGCTTTTCATCTTACGAAAAATCTGCTTTCCGTAATGAGCCAATGTGGGATATCGCTATCAATTTAAAAACACTTGCTCCGGAATTGCCGATCATTAACGATCCAAGCCACATTACCGGTAACCGTGATCTGATTGCTTACATCTCTCAAAAAGCTTTAGACCTTGACATGCAAGGATTAATGATTGAGTCGCACATTGACCCAAGCGTAGCCTGGACAGATGCAAAACAACAAGTTACCCCTGCTGCCTTAGCCGATATCATTGATCACTTAGCTTTAAGAAAACCAGAAACCCGCAATGCTGAGATCAATGATAAGCTTGCCGAGCTACGTAACCAAATTGATAAAATAGATGATCTGGTTATCCAAAAAATTGCAGAACGCATGCAAATAGCGGAGAAAATTGGTACTTACAAAAAAGACAACAACATTACTATTTTACAAGTTGGCCGTTGGGACGAGATTTTGCAAAAACGCACTAACTATGCAAAAGCATTAAAATTAGGCCCTGAGTTCACTGAGAAATTGCTTGAATTGTTACACAGCGAATCTATCCGCAGACAAACAGAGATCATGAATAGCAGTGAAGCCGGACAAGCAGCTGAAAAACTAACACACGTATAATTATATAGTGATGCAAAACATCATCCTGAAAAAAGGTAATAAGCAAGTAAAAGGCACGGTAAATCTTACCGGCTCAAAAAGTGAATGCAACCGCGCATTGGTTATTGAAGCCTTAAGCGGTGGCAAAGTGAAAGTTGAAAACATTTCTGATGCCGCGGATGCCGTGTTATTGGCTGGTATTCTGAGAAGGAATCAAGAATCAAGAACCAAGAATCAAGAGGTTCTTGCGGGTGGTGAACCACTCACCACTCACTACTCACCACTCACCACTGTAGATATAGGCCCGGCAGGTACAGCGATGCGCTTTTTAACAGCTTATTTTGCCATACAGGATAATGAAGTAATACTAACCGGCAGCCAGAGGATGAAAGAAAGGCCAATAGGCATATTGGTTGATGCACTGAGAGAGTTGGGTGCCCATATTGACTATGAAGAAAAGGAGGGATTCCCTCCTATTAAACTAAAAGGCAGTTTCGAGCAGCAAACTAGTAAGATCAGTATTAAAGGTAACATTAGCAGTCAGTATATTACCGCTTTGTTACTCATCGCTGCCCGACTGCCTTTTGGTTTGGAATTACATATTGAGGGTGAATTAACTTCACGCCCCTATGTTGAAATGACACTTGCAATGCTGAAGGCTGCAAATATACAGCACAGCTGGCAAGACAACGTCATTGCAATATCAAATCAGGAGTTTGCAACAACACAGTTACACGTTGAACCAGATTGGAGTGCGGCATCATACTGGTATTCTATAGCTGCTTTGTCTGACGAGGCTGAAATATTTTTAACCGGCTTAACCCAGTACAGTCTTCAGGGCGATAGTGTGATCACCGAGATCATGGCAAACTTTGGTATAACCTCCCAATTTAAGAATGGAGGTGTGCAGCTAATAAAAGAAGCTAAACCGATTACCAGAAAAGTATTTGATTTAAAAGAATGTCCGGATCTGGCACAAACCATTGTAGTGATGTGTGCGGCTTTAAATCACGAAGCTACCTTCACTGGCTTGGAAACTTTAAAGATCAAGGAAACAGATCGTATTTTAGCATTGCAAACCGAATTAGCTAAAATGGGCGTGAAATTGATTGAAACAGATGAGGTATATCAATTGGATTGCAGCGAAAAATTTATTCCTGAGCGCATGTTCATTAATACCTATCATGATCACCGTATGGCTATGGCATTTGCACCACTCGCTTTAATTATTCCTGAACTGGAGTTTGAAAACGGTCCGGTAGTTGACAAATCATACCCGGCATTTTGGACGGATCTGGAGAAGATTGGCTTTGAAGTAAAGGAAATAGAGGCGTAAAGCACATAAAAACGAAATCACCGCGCAATTACGCTTTTTTAATAAATTATATCTAAAACAATGGCAGGCAATTCATTCGGACAAATATTCAGAATAACCACCTTTGGCGAATCGCATGGTGAAGCTATAGGTGTAATTATTGACGGTTGCCCGGCGCAATTAAATGTTGATCTGGATTATATACAGGGCGAACTGGATAAACGTAAACCAGGTCAGTCGAAAATAACCACACAACGTAAAGAAAGCGACACAGTAAAAATATTATCAGGCGTATTTGAAGGTAAAACTACAGGTACCCCTATCGCTATGCTGATTCCTAATGAAGACCAGCGTTCAAAGGATTACAGCCATAATGTAGATGTATTCCGTCCCTCACATGCCGATTATACATATCAGGCCAAATATGGCATTCGTGATCACCGTGGCGGCGGCCGCTCTTCAGCCCGTGAAACTGCGGCTCGTGTTGCTGCCGGAGCATTAGCCAAACTTCTGCTTAAGTCACAGGGAATCGAAATCGCAGCACATGTAAGCAGCGTAGGAACTATTAACGCGCCAAATGTAAATATTGAAAACGTTCAGGATTTTATTGATGAGCGCGAAAAAAATATCGTACGCTGCGCCGACCCGGCTACTGCCGAAGAGATGATAACTTTCATTGATAGTGTTCGTAAAGACGGAGATACTGTTGGTGGCAAAATTAGTTGCTACATCAAAAATTGCCCGGTAGGTTTGGGTGATCCTGTATTTGATAAATTACATGCCGATCTGGGTAAAGCTATGCTGAGCATTAACGCGGTACATGGCTTTGAATTTGGATCAGGCTTTGCAGGCAGCGAAATGCGGGGATCTGAGCATAATGACATCTTTGTAAAATCACACTTAGGCGAAATAAGCACCGTTACCAATTTTTCGGGTGGCATCCAGGGCGGTATTAGCAATGGTATGCCTATTGAATTTAAAGTAGCGTTTAAACCGGTTGCTACCATCATGAAAAACCAGGTAACTATTGATAGCCAGGGTAATGAGGCCGAAATATCAGGCAAAGGCCGTCATGATCCTTGTGTAGTACCACGTGCGGTACCTATCGTTGAATCAATGGCTGCTTTGGTTTTAGCAGATCATTGGTTGAGAAACAGGAACTCGATTTTAAGCTAGTCCTGAGTAAATGAAAATTAACAAAAGCCCAAAGCAACAAAAAGCTTTGGGCTTTTCGCTTTAAGCATTCGGCATATAAGTATCTTTGTAAAGCCATGTTAACCTCTATCATCCAATTATATAAAAAAGCCTATAGCGGACTTTCGCAAAACAGCTGGTATCTGAGCCTGGTCATGTTCATCAACAGGAGCGGCACTATGGTTGTGCCCTTCATGAGCATTTATACTATTCAGCAGTTGCATTTTACCATTATGCAATCGGGATGGGTGATGGCGTTCTTCGGTATAGGAGCTATATCAGGTGGCTTTATTGGAGGTAAACTGACCGATAAAATCGGCTTTTATGATATCCAGGTTGGTGCACTGCTCATCGGTGGGATATTATTCCTTGTATTGGGTTACCAGCATACTTTTCTAAGTGTAAGTATCGGTACATTCATATTGAGTATCTGTAACGAATCTTTCCGGCCAGCCAACTCAACTGCTATAGCTCATTATAGTAATGATGAAAATAAAACACGCTCCTACTCTTTAAACCGATTGGCAACAAACCTTGGTTGGGCGTTTGGCGGAGGCTTAGGAGGCCTACTGGCATCTATCAATTACCACCTGCTTTTTTGGGTTGATGGGTGTACCAATATTTTTGCGGCCCTTTTATTATTGAGGCTGATGCCACGTTCAAAAATTATTAAAGCAGTCAGAAACACCGGTGAAAATATTATCAAATCTGCATCTGCATATAAAGATGGCCCCTATTTAATATTCATCTTCTTGAGTACACTGTTTGGCACCTGTTTTTTCCAGTTCTTTATAATGCAGCCTGTTTTTTACAAGGTACAATGGCATTTTAATGAACGCTTTATTGGTTTTCTATTAGCCCTGAACGGTATATTGATCGTATTGATCGAGATGATCCTGATTCATCATTTAGAGGGCCGGAGAAATCCGCTTACATATATCAGCATTGGCATTATTGTGGCAGCAAGCAGTTTCGCGTTTTTAAATATATTACCGCATACCGCATGGGCAGCCATAATCGTCGTGGCTTTGATTACACTTGGCGAAATATTAAGCATGCCGTTTATGAACTCCTACTGGATAGTGCGGACAAACAATAATAATCGTGGTGAGTATGCGGCATTATACAGCATGTCATGGTCGGCTGCGCAAATAATAGCTCCTGCGGCAGGTGGTCAGATCATAGCGTACGGCGGCTTTAATATGCTTTGGTGGGTATTAACTTCAGTTTGTTTATTTTCTTCGGCAGGATACCTGATCCTGAAAAAGTTTACACGAACAAACAGACAGATTAATATAATTACGGAGAAAGCAATTTAACTTGCATTTTGCGCTTTCAAAACCTTAACTGTAACCAGAAGCTGCCCCAGATGACGCATGGTATGTTCGGCTGAGTGAACATACAGTCCTAATACTGTTGATGGTAGTTTAGCTCTGCCAACTTCACGCGGGTTTGTCAGTATTTTTTCATCAATTTCAGTTAATTGCTGTAGTGCACTATCAATTTGTAAGTTAAACCGTTGCACAAGATCAACAAGACCTATACTTTCTGATGGTGTCCCCTCTTTGCTTAAATACTCCAGTTGGTAATCAGTAAGCCCTTCTTCATTTGCATAAGTGAAAAGTCGGTTAAGCACACCTACCATATGCTGTAAATGAAAACCTGGAGACGCCATGCCGGCAACTTTATTCCATAACAAAGCTTCAGGAAAATCATTCATCAGTTCATTCAACTCCTCCCGTGCTTGCAAAAGCGCATGAGCTACAGGTTGTAGTAATGCTGGTATATTACTTAGAGGTCCGCGAAGCCAAACTTCAGGCTTATTGCTTATTGCCATTTTTCTGTTATCAATTAAAACCTGAGCATCGTTTATTTATAAACACCAAACTGAATAGCGAATATATTTACCCATATTGGAGGTAACATTTATTCAACTCCCTATTCTGATCAGTATTTTAACCCCGGCGGTAACAATTTAAATTGGCCCCAGGGTGAAAAATTGTCCGTTTTCAAAATTAATTAAAATCATTTTGCTTTGTGGTATGCTGATTGCTAAGCAAAAGCTATATTTAACTATACAATTGACATGATCTCTACCTCAACAAAAAAGACCTCAATTATTACCCTGTGTGGCTTTTTTGTCTTGCTCCTTGTTTTCCAAAGCTGTAAAAAAAAGCACTCTGAAATAGCCGACCAGCTTTTTAAAACAACGCAGAATAAAATTTATCAGGATATTGATCCTGATACCCTTGCTTTTACACTTAAAAAAGAAATATCATCACAAAAATCAAAAATTGCCAACGAAGCCGTAATTGAGGCTTATCTCCGTTCAAATAATTACCAGCCTATGTTGGTCATGAACCATTTATTTAATGGAGACATTGACGCTTTGCCAGAATATTATGATAAAATAAACGAGCATGGACTCGACAAAAAACCATACCATTCGGAAGCTATAAAAGCCCTGGCTGCAAAACTTCAGGATAAAAATGGAATAAAAACTGTTGAGGAAGCCTATCAGACATTGGCCCAACTGGAAATATTGACAGCAAGTTCTTTAATAAAATATTCTAACGCGCTGCAATATGGTGTTATTAATCCCCGCAAAATATATTCCCGCTATTTTTCAGCTACTAAAAGGCCTGATAGCATAAGCATGAACAATACGCTCCAGGCAAAAAGTTTCAAAGCTTTTCTGGATAGTATTCAACCGGCCGATCCACAGTACAAGGCATTACAAAAAGCATTTTTAAACAATACCGTTTTGGATGGCTTATCAAAGGAAGAAAGCAGGCGTTATTTTTTAGTGAACCTTGAACGCCTACGTTGGAAGAATAAGCCCAAGGAAACTAAATATGTTATTGTAAATATCCCTGATTTTAAATTGGATGTGATTGACAGCGGAAAATCTGTTTTGAACATGAAGGTTTGCGTTGGTGAAGGACGTAATAAAGATTATCATGCCAGTTTGATATCTTATGCAGACAGCGATAGGTATGATAAGCCCTTCCCTCGTGAAACTCCGCTGTTAAGCAGCTCAATTCATAGCGTGGAGGTAAATCCTATGTGGAATATTCCGAGGAGTATAGCTACTAAAGAGATCATTATTGAAGCTGCAGATGACCCTTATTATTTATCAAATAAAAATATTGATGTATATAAGGACGGGAAAAAAATTGAAGATCCTGAATTGATTGATTGGTCAAAGGTAACCAAAGACAACCTGGATTATGATTTTAAACAGCGCCCTGGTGAAGATAATTCATTAGGCAAGATCAAATTCCTGTTTAAAAACAAAAGCAGCGTTTATCTACATGATACACCCGCTAAAGAAGCCTTCAGGCACTCTATGCGCGCCGTAAGTCATGGCTGTGTACGTTTGGGCGACCCTGAAGGACTTGCCAAGAATCTTTTTGGTGAAGGAGAGAATTTTGACACCATATCGAAAGATATGCATGAAGATAACCCGGAACCCACGAATATAGCCTTACCTAAAAAAACGCCTATATATATTACCTATGTAACCTGCTGGGCCGACGATAACGGCACACTGCAATACCGGAAAGATGTATACGGCTTAGATATTGTGCTTTATGCTCATTTAAAACTGTTAATGAGCAATATATAAAACAAATGCCCGGCCAAAGAGCCGAGCATTTGTTTTATACGCTTAAGATAATATTAAAGTCTGGCCAGATCAAAAGCAGCAGTATCGGCAGCAATAAAATTTAGCGGCCCGGTTTCATCCAGATAGTTTGAACTGTAACGCTCGTCATTGCCATTGATAAAAAGAACTGTTTTATCCTTAATGGTATTGATTACCTGATTTACCACTTTGGGAGATACTGCCGGGCAACCAAAACTGCGCCCGACATAACCTTTACGATCAATAGCAGCCTGGCTTACATAGTTGGCCGCATGAATTACAATATCACGCATCCGGGCATTTCCGTTAAAACCGGGGTCCATACCGTCTAATCGTAATGAGCGACCATGTTTACCCATGTAAACATTATCAGTAAGATAAAAACCTAAACTACTTTGATGTGAATCGTTACGATCTGAGAAACTACTGGCCATTTCTTCACCACTTCCCTGCCCATGCGCAACCCATGTATTAAGCAATAATTGCTTGGTTATCAGATCAACTATCCACATGCGTTTTTCGCGACTTGATTTGGTAAAATCAACAACAGTCAGCACCTCGCTATTTACAGGTAACTTGTGAGCCAGCCTTAAATTAGTATAGCCGGTAACGGCCTTTTCAAATACATCAAAAGCTAAACCCGACTGTTGCAAACCAGCCGTTTGATATAAATTATTTACATACTGGTTAAATAATTCTTTTGCATTAAGAGTTGAATTGACTTTACCATCTGATTCGTTTCCACCTACGGATCTCCAACTAACAACCGTCCCCGACAACAATACTACCGCCAATGTAACGCACCAAAAATGTTTCCTCATACTTTGTGTTTGAGTTTAAATTAATCAATTAGTTAAATTAGTAACAGGTTTACAATGATTGATCAGATTAGGAGCCGATCAATCACTAATATATCATTTTTTGTTCAATCAAAAATATTTTCTACGTATAACTATATTAAAATGAAAATATTTTTAAATAGAAGCAATCAAAGCATTGTTTTACGATAAAAAACGGGAAAAAGTTGGGTTTATTATTTAACCCATACTATCTTTTCTTCAAGGGGAGTATTTCTTCTGCCTTCCGGATACTGATCCGCATAGCCTAAATAGAGTACACCAAGCACATTATCCGCTTCTCGTAACTGTAAAAATTCTTTCATACCAGGCTTCAAAATAGCCCCTCCGGTACTCCAGAACGATGCCATATTTAAAGCGGTAGCACCAAGCAAAATATTTTGAATAGCACTTGAAACTGCAGCTACTTCTTCAAATGGAGGAATTTTAGGCAGATCACCTCGTTTCATTGTTGCCACAATTACATGAGATACTTTATCACCCTGATGCTGCAGATTGTAATAGGTGTTTTCGTTAAAGTTTTCTGCACCAACTCCACGCTTATATATTTCAGCATGCTCTCTGCAAAATTCTGCAGGATTTTCATATACTGTGAAGCGCCAGGGTTCAGTATATCCGTGGGTTGGAGCCCAATCAGCAAGTTCAAGCAATGCGGCAACGTGCCCGTTCGGTATTTTATGACCGTTCATCATTACAGGTTTAACTGAGCGACGAGTTTTGATAATATTTGATATAGTGGTAAATGCGATAGAATCCATGTTGATATATTCAGATAGATAAAAACTTAAATGAGCCCGAGAGAAAAAAATTGCCGGTGAGATTTAAAATATCCTGCGCTTAAAAAATCGCAGGATATTTTGAAGGATTGGCTTCATTCATAATAGCATAAACTGCTTCAATAATGTCATCGACAGAGGGCTTGCTAAAATAATCACCATCAGAGCCATAAGGTGGACGGTGTTCTTTCGCGGTTAGCGTTCTGGGCTGTGCATCAAGTGAATAATAGCCGTTTTCGGTCTCTATAATTTTTTGGGTAATGTAAGCTGATGCTGCTCCGGGAACATCCTCATCAATAACCAGTAATTTGCTTGTTTTCTTTAATGAATCACCACAAACATTGTCTAAATCAAAAGGATATAATGTTTGAGGATCAATAACTTCGATATGGATGCCCATCGTTTCCAACTCTTCAGCAGCTTCTAATACCAGGCGCAAGGTTGATCCATACGAAACAACGGTGACGTCCGCGCCAGCTTTCAATATCTCGGCCTTGCCAAGCGGAACTGTAAATTCGCCAACATTTGCTGGCAATTTTTCTTTTAGGCGATAACCGTTCAAGCTTTCAATAACAATGGCAGGTTCGTCGCCTCTAAGCAAGGTATTATACATACCGGCAGCTTGCGTCATATTACGAGGTACACAGATATGAAAGCCACGCATAGAATTTACAATTAAGCCCATTGGTGAGCCAGAATGCCATATACCTTCAAGCCTATGGCCTCTGGTACGGATAATCAAAGGAGCCTTTTGACCGCCGCGTGTACGATAACTTAAACTCGCTATATCATCGCACAAAACAGTCATTGCATATATCAAATAATCAAGATATTGTATCTCAGCTATTGGCCGTAAGCCACGCATAGCCAATCCCATACCCTGCCCAACTATGGTAGTTTCACGAATACCGGTATCAGTGATACGTAAATCGCCATATTTACCTTGCAAACCGGCAAATCCCTGGTTAACATCACCTATGGCACCAACATCCTCACCAAAAGCTACAATACTTTTATCACGGTCAAAATTGGCATCAAAACAAGCATTTAGCACTTCACGGCCATCCAAAACACGTGCATCATCATTATATATAACAGGCACAACTGGCACATTTAATGGCGATTGCGGTGTTTCTGAAAATAACTTTGAATTAAAACGTTCGTTATTTTTAACCATTTCGGCGTTGAACCAATTGAGCAATGACTGTCTTTCCTGAACGTTTTCATTTACAGTAAGCCTTAAAGTTTTGCGGATAGCAGAAATCACATCTTTACGGCCGGCATCATAACTTGAACGTAAAGCAGATGAAATATTTAAAATTTCATCTTTCGCAGTAACCTGGTAAGCCACATTATCAATTAATTGGGCAGCCTCCAACAATTCAGTTTTTATGATATCAAGCAATTCAGCAGCTGCCTCACGCTGGCATTCACGAACATATTTTTTAGCTTCGTTTTCCAGTTCATTTAGTTCTTCTTCTGTTGAAATGGCTGATGCTATCATCCATTCGCGCATTTTGAGTAAGCAATCGTGCTCATCTTCCCAGGCAAGACGTTCCTTGGTTTTATAGCGCTCGTGCGATCCTGAAGTAGAGTGCCCTTGTGGCTGAGTCATTTCAACAACGTGGATCAACACCGGAACATGCTGCTCACGGCATATGGCAATGGCACGTTCGTAAGTTTCGCAAAGTGCAATATAATCCCAGCCCCTTACCTTAAATATTTCGTATCCATTGGTATCTTTTTCGCGCTGAAAGCCTTTCAATATTTCTGAAATATCCTCTTTGGTAGTTTGTAATTTGGCCGGTACCGAAATAGCATACGCATCGTCCCAAACAGAAATAGCCATAGGTACTTGCAGCACTCCTGCGGCATTAAAGGTTTCAAAAAACAAACCTTCAGAAGTTGAGCCGTTACCTATAGAACCAAAGGCAACCTCATTGCCGCTTACAGAAAATTGATTTAGGTATTCAAGCTCTTTGTTTTGGCGATATAATTTTGATGCATAAGCCAAGCCAAGCAAACGAGGCATATGACCACCGGTAGTTGAAATATCCGACGAGCAATTCATTGTTTCGGCCTGGTTAACCCAACTGCCATCTGCATTTACAAACCTGGTAGCATAATGGCAATTCATTTGCCTGCCTGCAGATGCAGGATCTTTTTCTATATCAGGGTTAGCGTATAATTGAGCAAAAAACTCTTTCAAATTACTCATACCCGTAGCAAACATAAAAGTTTGATCACGATAGTATCCTGCGCGCCAGTCTCCGGCACGAAATGCCTTAGCCATTGCTAACTGGGCAACTTCCTTACCATCTCCAAATATTCCAAACTTTGCTTTGCCTGTTAAAACCTCCCTCCTGCCTATAATACTGGCCTGCCTGCTCTCATAACCAATACGATAATCATTAATCACAATTTTTTTGAAATCATCAAAACTCAGCTCAGCGGTATTAAATTTACTGGTTGCACGTATGGTAGTTTCGGGCATATATAATTTCGTTTAGACGGTAAAATTATAAAATTCTATTCTGTAATTAGAATACAAACAATAAAACATAGAGTTTTGCGAATAGTTTTTAAATTACATTAAACCTTATATATTTGTATTAATCAAATAAACATATGAAAAAAATATTAATGATTTGCGCAGTAATATTAGGTTTTGCCTTTACTGCCTCAGCACAGGATAGCCAAAAAGCCGAGTTTAAATTCAACGAAGAAAAACACGACTTTGGTAAAATACCTCAAGGCACTCCTGTAACCACTGTATTTGAATTTACTAACGTTGGCAAAGAGCCTCTTATTTTAACCGAGGTTAGACCAACCTGTGGCTGTACAATTGCTGATTATACTAAAACTCCTGTAAAAGGTGGTGAAAAAGGCACTATTAAAATCACTTACAATGCTGCTGCTGCTGCACCATTTAACAAAACCATAGTTGTTAAATCAAATGCGGTAACCCCAGAAAAGTATTTAAACATTATTGGCGAAGTGGTAGCTAAACCAGCATCAAGCAAATAATTAACCTAAGTTTGATTTGAACCTAATGCCTTGCAAGGCAAGGAAACTAAAAGTATTTAAAAGCTCCATCAATGATGGGGCTTTTTTGATTTACAAGATTATATAAAATGGGCATTACTTTCTTTTTTTATTAATTTTGCACATGCCAAAGATATCTCAAAAAGGGCAGCGAATGCCCGCATCTCCTATTCGTAAATTAACTCCATATGCTGATAAAGCTAAATTGGAGGGCAAAAAGGTTTATCATTTAAATATAGGTCAGCCTGATATTGAAACACCGGAAGGCATGTTAAATGCCATAAAAAATATTGATTTTAAAATTTGGGCCTATACTCCATCTGAAGGCACACTTGAGTATCGCAAAAAGCTTACAGAATATTATAATAAATGGGGTTACAATATTACTCCCGACAATATTATTGTAACCGCGGGCGGATCTGAAGCCATATCAATTGCTATGATGGCTTGCCTTGATCAGGGTGATGAGGTGATCATCCCTGAGCCTTTTTATGCTAATTATAACGGATTTGCCAGCCAGAGCGACATTGTAGTTAAACCAATACTTTCTTTTATTGATAATGGCTTTGCTTTACCTCCTATCAGTGAATTTGAAAAATTGATAACTGATAAAACAAAGGCGATTATTATTTGCAATCCTAACAATCCAACCGGATATTTATATTCTAAAGAAGAGCTTGATGAGTTAAAAACATTGGCTTTGAAATATGATTTATATTTATTTTCAGATGAAGCATATCGGGAGTTCTGTTACGATGGACGTGAGTTTATATCTCCGATGCACCTCGAAGGCTTAGATGAGAACGTAATTGTAGTGGACACTGTAAGTAAGCGTTATAGTGCCTGTGGGGCAAGATTAGGATGTCTGATCACTAAGAACAAAGAAGTTTTAAGTGCCGGTTTAAAATTTGCACAAGCCCGCTTAAGCGCCGGTATGGTTGAACAAATTGCCGGTACTGCTGCTGTTGACACTCCCGATAGTTATTTTAAAGCTGTAAACAAGGAATATACCAGTCGCCGAGACACTTTGGTTAGCGCACTAAACCGTATTGATGGTGTTTACTGCCCTAATCCTGGCGGAGCTTTTTATGTTGTTGCAAAGTTACCAATTGATAATGCGGATACTTTTTGCCAATGGATGCTGGAAACATTTAGCTACGAGAATCAAACAGTTATGATGGCACCTGCTACGGGGTTTTACAGTACCCCCGGAGCTGGCAACAATGAGGTACGTATGGCCTATGTTCTGAAAATCGAAGATCTGCAAAATGCTATGATCTGTTTGGAAAAAGCATTAAAGGTTTACCCTGGCAGGACTATTGATCAAAATCAGCTTTCGGAAAGCAAGTAGTTATTTTAGCCTAAGTTTTAATTATGCCAACCCATTAACAACAACTTTTTCCGTATATTTGCATACTTTTCAACCAACTGTTGTTGTGAACTGCAAATTTAAAATGGGGTCGACCGGAATTGACAGGATGGAGATAAGTAAGTAAGCATGCAGCGCGTTGGGTGAATTAGCGCTTAAATCTGAACGCTCAAACTTACAAATGGCGAAAATAACTACGCCTTAGCTGCTTAATTTAGAATTAAATAGCTTTTGTCCCGCCGGTTTTCCGTTCTGTTGAATCGGCAATCGGGGCATCGAAAAACGGAACTGGCCTGCTTAAGGTGTGCATAGCGGGTGAGATAAAGCACCTAAGGAAGACGGTACAGGTAAGCGACTGACCTTCCCCTTCCCTACAATTAAACAGAAGCTAAGCATGTAGAAAGCTTACCTTATACCATGTTTGGACGAGGGTTCGAATCCCTCCGGCTCCACGAAAACGGTATCAAACATCACTAAAACCCTTCAAACGCTACGTTTGAGGGTTTTTTTGTTGCATTTTGGTGTCATTTGTTCGCCGTTGAACGGCAATCTGGTGAGCAGAATCAAAAATCTTGATATTGACAGTGAGCCTATTATGTGATTTTTCACGTTCCCTCCGCACTCATCGATATTACTTTCAAAATTTCATTTTGAGAAATTAGCCCTAACAATAGTAGTTTCTAAACTTTTACTGGAAACCAACAGCGGTCTTTTGACGAGGTTTTTATATTAATCAAGCCTATATTCATCAATTTTCCGGTAAAGTGTTGCCTGACTGATGTTCAGCAGCCTGGCTGCCTGGGTTTTATTTTGTTTAGTATAATGTAGTACGCGCTGTATATGCAAACGCTCTATACTTGCCAGATCAAAAGCCGAAATTGCGCCGTCATGCGCAGCACCGTGGTATTGCATTTCTACAGGAAGGTTATCGACATTTAACTCACTGCTCTGGCATACGATCAGCGAACGCTCCATAACGTTTCGAAGTTCGCGAATGTTACCTCGCCATTCGTTGCTCCTTAATTTTTCGATATACGCAGGTGTCATACCTTTTACATGCTGATAGGCGTCGCGGGTTAATTTTTTCAGAAAAAAGTCGGCCAGTTGAGGAATATCTTCTTGCCTGTCTCTCAAAGGTGGCAAATTGATAGTGACCAGGTTCAGCCGATAATAAAGGTCTTCCCTGAATTTTCCCTGGCTAATTTCCTGCTTAATATTTCTGTTAGTTGCTGCAATAACGCGAATGTTTACTCTAATCTGCCGGGTATCCCCCACTTTAATAAATTCGCTGGTTTCGAGCACGCGCAGCAACTTGGCTTGCAGATCCATAGTCATTTCGCCTATCTCATCCAGAAAAAGGGTACCGTTGTCAGCTTCTTCTATCAGTCCTTTCTTATCTTTAGCAGCCCCTGTAAATGCCCCGGCCTTGTGACCGAAAAGTTCACTTTCCAAAAGTTCCTTACTAAAAGCGCTGCAGTTTAAACCCAAAAAGGTTTGTGTTTTCCGTTTACTAGCAGAATGTATTGCCTGTGCAAAAATTTCTTTACCTGTACCTGTTTCGCCTAATAGCAATATAGGAGCATCTGTTGCCGCAGCCTGCCGGGCAAGTGTTTTTGCCTGCGAAATGGCAAGGGAATTGCCTATGATGGAATCAAAACCGGCATAGCGTTCAATAGCTTCTTTCTCCAATTGTGCTACACGCTTCTCCAGCTTTACTTTTTCCAGTGCACGGTAAAGTAATGGTAATATGCGTTGGTTATCATTTGCCTTGGTCAGATAATCAAACGCGCCGTTTTTAATGGACTGCACACTATCAGGAATATTACCATAAGCGGTTAGCATGATAACCTCTGCGTAAGGATTTTTGACTTTGATACCAGGGATAAATTCTACACCGTTACCATCGGGCAGTTTCACATCGCATAACACTACGTCAATGTTTTCTCTTTCGAGCACCTTTGTAGCAGTTTTTAAGTTCTCCGCCTCCAATACAGAAAATCCTTCAAGTGACAATACCCTCTTAAGTAGTTGTCGCACATCAGTTTCATCTTCAATAATAAGTATTTGCGCAATAATATGATTAGTGGTGGTCATGTTTTAAGTATTGATTAAGATATTGAAACCAAAAGCACTGCCTTCCCCAAAGTTACTGTTTACCCAAATTTTGCCGCCTTGCGCTTCAATAAATTCTTTTGAAATAGAAAGCCCCAGGCCTGTACCCGATTTTTCGTTACTGCCCGGCACCTGGAAATATTTATCGAATACACGCGATACATATTGTTCTTCAATGCCCCGGCCCTGGTCTATAACACTAAATTGTACAATATCTTTTTCTTTGACAGCCTTAATTATTATAGTGCTCCCCTCTGAAGAAAATTTGATGGCGTTATTCAAAAAGTTAATAAGTACCCAAACTGTTTTTTCATCGTCCAGGTTAACGGGTGGCAGGTTTTTGGCTACGGCCTCCTGTATAACGATGTTCTTTTGAGCGGCCTGTTGTTTAACCGCCTGTACCGCTTTTATCACAAGGATTTCCGGCAATACAGGTTCTTTTTTCAGCTGGATTTGCCCGGTTTCAATCTGCGATAAATTCAATAACTCACCGGTGATCTTTAGCAGGCGTTCCGTATTTTTGGTAATGGTTCCCAGTATTTCTGCCTGGTCTTTGTTTAATTCACCAACGCGTTTGTCTTCCAGCAACTGTGTGCTCATGGTAATAGCAAACAGCGGTATCTTCAACTCATGGGATATGGTGGCTATGAAATTAGTTTTGGCAGCATCCAGCTCCTTGTAGGGCGTAATATTACGGAGGATAACAACGCGTCCCCAGGTAATGCCATCCGTTTGGATAGAGATTGACTCCTGCACAAAAAAGCTTTCCTTATTATCCAGGTATATCTTGAGCTGTTTGCTTGATTCGTTTTGCAGTACTGTCCGCAACAAATCGTTTTGAATGGCTATATCGGCCGCATACTTACCGGTAATATCCTTTTCCTTTAAGCCAAATAAGCCTTCGGCAGCCGAGTTCAGAAACAGGATCTCGTTGCGGTTGTTAAAACCGATGATGCCATCATTCATCTTATTGATAATGGCCTCTATGCGGCCTTTTTCCGCTTTGATCTCGGCCAGGTTACTATGCTCATACTCATCCAGCTTTCCGGCCATTGTATTAAAAGTATCTGCCAGCCTGCCAAATTCATCCTGCTGTTTCAGGTGAACCCTTGCGCTGTAATTTTTATTAGCGATTTCCAGAATACCCGCATTCAGCTCCTTTACCGGTCTTGAAATAATTCCCGGAAAGTTGATGACAAATGAAAACGCGGCCAGGCTAAGTACAGTAAAAATGATGGTGAGCCAGGCGGTAGCCTGCCTGGCAGTGGCTACCGCTTTTGCATTTTTATGGATAATGGCAATTTCATTGACATCATCAATTTTAAAAATGGCTTTATGCATTCCACCAAACTGTGTAAAGGCCGCCGGGTCCCTCTTCAACAGTTCAAACAATGCACGTACCTGAGCTGTAGCCTGAAATTCGCCTGGTTCAGTAATATTGTTTTCCTCTAACCGGAGGTTCTTTTCAAATACAGCTATCTGATCCGGATCCTGCTGTATTTGATCAAGGGCTTTTAACATCTGGCCGCAGTATTCTACGCTAATCTGATTATCTTTCAGGATTTTGCCGGTGTCATTACTTAGCCGGTTTACAAAATAAATACCCAGACCGCCAAAGCTGATAATAACAATAAACAGAAACGTTAACCCAAGCATAAGCTTGGTTTTTATGGTCGTGATCTTCATGAAAGTATAACTAAGTCGATATCCATTTTGCCGAGGGTTACCAATAACTGGTTAAAGGTAGCTGTCTTGAGGATGATACTCAATAACGAAATGTGAGGTTTCCCCATGCAAAGGGTTGTGATCTGTTTATCAGCTGCTGCCTTAACAATACCACTGGCTACAACCTTACTGGTTACACGTACCACTTCTGCGCCCATTTGCGCTGCCAGTTTAAAGTTATTGATCAGGTGCCGCTGATCGGCCAGGCCTATCCTATCTACAGACTCTTTGGGAGTTTGAATATAAAGCACAAACCATTTGGCATTATAATAAGTGGCCAGCCGTGCCGTTTTGCGGATAATTAGCTTAGCCGTATCATTATTTGTACTGATACAGTACATTAATCGCTCGCGTCGGGCTTGCATTAATCCGGGCACTTCCGTTTGTATTTTTCGTTCAACCTGTGAGGCAACCTCCTTCAACGCCAGTTCCCGAAGCTGCAGAATCTTTTCGCTTTGAAAAAAGTTCCGGAGGGCATGATCGATCTTATCATTGGTATAGATTTTCCCTTCCTTTAAACGCACGATCAACTCATCAGATGTCAAATCGATATTCACCACCTCGTCCGCCTGGGCCAATACACTATCGGGCACACGTTCGGATACCTCAACGCCGGTTATCTCTTTAACATCCTGGTTAAGGCTTTCCATATGTTGAATGTTAACAGCGGTGATCACGTTTATGCCGGCATCGAGCAGTTCCACCACATCCTGCCAGCGTTTTTCATTTTTGCTGCCTTCGATATTGGAATGCGCCAGTTCGTCAACAATCACGATTTCCGGGCGTAAGGTCAATGCAGCCTGCAGGTCCATCTCCTCCAGCTGTTTACCTCGATAAAACACCTGCCGGCGCGGTATAACCGGCAATCCTGCTATCAGGTCTTGTGTTTCCTTGCGGTTATGGGTTTCAATGTATCCTATCTTAACATCAATACCGCTTCGTAGCAACGCATGCGCCTCCTGCAGCATTCTGTAGGTTTTCCCTACACCCGCGCTCATGCCGATGTAAACTTTGAATTTTCCACGTCTTGACCGTTGTATCAAATCGAGGAAATGCTGAACGTTGTTATCCTGATTATTTTCCATTATTTATAAAAAAAGGAAATTGTACCTCTGAAAGCAGAGGTACAATCCGGGCTAAAAAAAATATAAGAGGCCGAACGGTTAAAAATTAAATGCTAATGCCGTTGTGACAAAAAGATTGTTATTCGTGCTTTCACCGCTGCGCTTAACAAAAATATCATCGTGACTATTAAGGTCGCGCAGTTCTACACGCCAAAGCAGGTTATCGAAAATATGATAATCAACATTGACAGAATATCCCCAGCTTCGTAAGCCATTCCTACCCGTGCTTACAATAACGGCATTCGGATCATGGTAATATTCACCACGAGCGGCAACAGCCAAAGTTTTAGAAACTGCATACCTGACAATCAGGTTAGGCGTATACCAGATATACATACCGGACGAACCCTTTTCTTTTTGTTCAGCGCCAATATCAAATCCAGCAATGGCCGACCATTTATCACTAAACTGAAACGTGCCATACAGATCATGAAAATAACGCATCCGGCGCAGACTATCAGGTTTATCATTACCGATAAAGGAACTGCTGTTGAGTGTTACATGATCAGACGGTTTAAATGTAACCTGCGTGCCGAATGCGGGTGTAGTATTACCATCCGGCCGCTGAATATGCTGCCAGCCATTTAATACCATAGCGCTCAGGTACCATTTGCCGCTTGGTGAAGTGTAACCTAATTTAGCATCGCTTTCAAAATAAGGAGAGTTTTCGGCGGCAATGCTGCGGCTCAGCGTTAAATTATCTTTACCAATGGCGCTCTCCCAACCGATATGTGATGGCATAATACCGGCATCAAGCCAAAGGTTACTTTTTGCTGATAGCCTGAAGCCAACATTAGCCTGGTATACATTTTTCATCACTCCGCTTTCGGCAGCATAGTTAGCGTTCATATAAGTGCCAACTGCCAGGGCCACGTTTGCACGCACCTTTTCGGTATTATACGATGCCTGGATCAGCCCGAGATTAAGATTAACCTCGTTGGCTCTGTTAAAATTGTAAAGAAAAGCCGGAACCGTATTATTTACCGGGCGGTTAAAATCGTAGTTATAATATGTTTCCAAATAGCCGCTTACGGTAAGCGGCGGTGTTTTGGTATCCTGAGCCATTGCCGGCAGGGCGGCGATCATCAATAATCCTGCGAGTACTTTTTTCATCATTCGCTATACTTATTTATTCTTCATCTCATCCAGTGCTACATTGAGCTGCAGCACATTCACTTTTGCGGGGCCGAACAAGCCCAATAACGGAGCCTGCACATGCTGATCAACGAGTTTCAGAACGACATTTACATTCACGTCACGTACGCGGGCTATGCGGGCGGCCTGGATCCTGGCACCACCCGGTGAAAGGTTAGGATCAAGTCCACTACCTGATGCAGTAACCAGCTCAGCAGGGATCTGTGCGCGGTTTACACCGGGATTATGTTTCAGAAAAGTGTCGATACGTACTTCTACCTGTTTTAGGTAATCCGGGTTAGACGGGCCTTTATTTGAACCGCCCGAACCGGCGGCATTATAGTCTACAGCCGAAGGTCGCGACCAGAAATATTCGTCTTTGGTAAATTTTTGGCCAATGTTGGCATAGCCAACTACGCGGCCTTTATAAGTGATAGTCTCGCCATCACCTTTGCCTGGTGTAAACTTACCGATACCGGCTATAACTAAGGGATATATGCCGGCTAATAATACGATGAGTATCAGGGTAAGTTTAGCGGATGGCAACAAATATGTTTTCATTTTGTCAATTATTTTTAGAGATGAGTTTGGAAACGTGAGGCTTGTTACGGATGGTAATTAAAGCTTATCCGTCGCCCTAAATCCATACCCCACGTTCCTGGCTCATTTTGTTTTATATAAATAATGCTACAACTACGTCAATCAATTTTATACCGATGAATGGTATAATGATACCGCCTAAACCGTAAATAAGAAGGTTTCTTCTCAGCAATGCGCTTGCGCCAATGGGCTTATATTCCACCCCACGCAAAGCCAACGGTATCAATAATGGTATAATGATGGCATTAAAGATCACTGCTGACAGGATCGCCGACTGCGGGCTGTGCAGATCCATAATATTTAAAGCTTTTAGTGCCGGGATAGATACCATGAACAGCGCCGGAACTATAGCAAAATATTTGGCTACATCATTGGCTATGGAGAACGTAGTAAGCGTACCTCGCGTCATGAGCAACTGCTTGCCAATTTCCACGATTTCGATGAGTTTGGTTGGGTCGTTATCCAGATCAACCATGTTACCGGCTTCCTTGGCAGCTTGTGTTCCGCTATTCATGGCTACACCAACATCCGCCTGGGCAAGCGCCGGAGCATCATTGGTACCATCGCCCATCATGGCCACTAACTTGCCGCCCTGTTGTTCCATTTTGATATAGTTCATCTTGTCTTCGGGCTTGGCTTCGGCAATAAAATCATCCACACCGGCTTTGGTAGCAATAAATTTGGCAGTAAGCGGGTTATCACCTGTTACCATTACTGTTTTTACACCCATTTTACGTAAGCGCTCAAAACGTTCGGTAATACCGGGCTTGATAATATCCTGCAGCTCAATAACACCTAAAATTTGCTCATTTTGGGATACTACCAGCGGTGTGCCGCCATTTGAGGCTATCTGCTTTACACGATCCTCTACCTCGGGTACTACAACGTTACCCGCTTTCAGTGCTATATTCCGGATAGAATCAAAGGCGCCTTTACGGATGCGTTGTCCATCCACGGTGTCTAAACCACTGGAACGTGTTTCGGCTGTAAATTTGATAAACACAGAGTTTTTAGGCGCAGTAATTACCGGGGCTGTTGTACCCTGACCGGCCAGTTCAACAATAGATTTTCCTTCTGGAGTTTCATCTGCCAAAGAACTCAATACACAAGCTTTTACAAAATCAGCCTCAGCTACGCCGGTAATGGGCCAAAAATTGGTAGCCTTACGGTTACCGATAGTAATGGTTCCGGTTTTATCTAACAGCAGGGTGTCAAGGTCTCCGGCTGTTTCTACAGCTTTGCCAGATTTAGTGATCACGTTTGCGCGCAACGCCCTGTCCATACCGGCTATACCAATGGCTGATAGTAGTCCTCCTATGGTTGTAGGTATCAGGCAAACAAACAGGGAAATGAATGCAGCTATCGTGATTGGCGTATTGGCATAATCACCAAAAGGCTTTAAAGTAACGCATACAATTACGAAAATGAGCGTAAAACTGGCCAACAGAATGGTTAAGGCAATCTCGTTAGGCGTTTTCTGCCGGGAAGCACCCTCCACCAGGGCAATCATTTTATCCAGAAAGCTTTCGCCAGGCTGAGTGGTAACCTGTACAATAATACGGTCTGACAATACCTTGGTACCGCCTGTTACGGATGACTTATCACCGCCCGACTCGCGGATCACGGGTGCCGATTCGCCGGTAATGGCTGATTCATCAATGGTTGCAATCCCTTCAATGATCTCACCGTCCGACGGAATATTGTCGCCTGTTTCACAAATGAATACATCACCTTTTTTCAATTGCGATGACATGATGCGCTGCTCCTTGCCATTTATCAGCAGGCGGGCTGGTGTTTCTTCGCGCGTTTTGCGCAGGCTTTCGGCCTGGGCTTTGCCACGTGCCTCGGCAATGGCCTCGGCAAAATTGGCAAACAACACGGTTAAGAAAAGGATAATGAATACGGTAAAATTATAACCGAAACTGCCCTGGTCACGATGAGTAGCAGAGTAAACGCTTACTACCAGCATAATAGCGGTACCTATCTCCACGGTAAACATCACCGGGTTACGGAAAAGGATACGCGGATTTAGTTTTACGAACGACTGGCCAAGCGCGTATTTCACCTGGTCGGCCTGAAATAATGTATTTTGAGTTTTCATTTTATTTTAAGGAGAAATGTTCTGCTATCGGCCCTAATGCCAGTGATGGGAAAAAAGACAGCGCGGCAACAATCACGATAACGGCAAACACCATTACGCCAAAAGTTGCAGTATCGCTTTTAAGTGTACCGGCCGACTCGGGAATATATTTTTTGTTGGCCAATAAGCCAGCAATGGCCACAGGACCGATAATTGGGAGGAACCTTCCCAAGATCAATACAAAGCCTGCGCTTACGTTCCAGAAAATGTTGTTATCTCCCAAACCCTCAAATCCTGAACCATTATTGGCGGCACATGATGTATACTGGTAAAGCATTTCTGAAAAGCCGTGGTATCCCGGATTATTAAGCCAGGTTGAGGGTTTTACCGCCCAATCGGCATTAGGCATATGCACCAGCACATACGATGATAACGCAGTGCCCACCAGGATTATAAAAGGGTGCAGCAAGGCAATAATGGAGGCGATCTTCATTTCGCGCGCCTCAATCTTTCGCCCCAAAAATTCGGGTGTCCGGCCCACCATCAACCCGGAAATAAATACCGCGATAACGATAAAAATGTAAAAGTTGAGTATCCCCACGCCGCAACCACCGTAAAAGCAGTTGATCATCATACCCATCATCATCATAAAACCGGATACGGGCATAGCACTATCATGCATGGAGTTGATGGAACCTGTAGATATAATGGTGGTCATGATGCTCCAATAACCTGTAGCAGCGGGCCCAAACCGTACTTCCTTTCCTTCCATAGCGCCAGTAGCCTGGCTCACGCCCATTTTGGCAATAGCCGGGTTGCCTCCCATCTCGGCCTGCATGGTTGGAATTAACAACAGCAGCATACCAATAGTCATGACGCCGAATATGACGTATGCGAACTTTCTTTTGTTGAGATAAAAGCCGAGTGCAAATATCAACGCGACAGGAATGATGACCTGAGCAGCAATTTCCACCACGTTAGTTAAATAATTGGGGTTTTCCAACGGGTGGGCCGAATTTGCACCAAACCATCCGCCGCCGTTGGTTCCCAAATGTTTGATAGCGATCATGGCAGCCGCAGGCCCACGTGAAACGTGAACTGTATCGCCCTGAAGGCTAATAAAGGTATCTTTTCCTTTATAGCTTGTCGGTGTTCCATTAAAGGCCAGGATAACAGCCATGATTACCGAAAGCGGCAGCAAAATACGGGTGATGGATTTAACCAGAAAATCCCAGAAGTTGCCCAGTTTATCGGTCACTTTATCGCGGAAAGCTTTAAACAAGATGAACAGCGCGGCAATACCGGTAGCAGCTGATACAAACTGCAGGAACATCACCACAAAATGCTGGGTAAAATAGGTTGCTCCGGTTTCGCCTGAGTAATCCTGCAGATTACAATTTACCAGGAAGCTAATAGCCGAGTTAAAAGCAAGATCAGGTGTCTGGTTTGGGTTGCCATCGGGGTTAAGTGGCAAGTGGCCCTGAAACAGGAAACCGAAGAATGCATAAATTAACCATAGCGCATTGATGGTAAGTAACGCGAATAAATGTTGTTTCCAGTTCATCTCTCTTTTGGGATCGATGCGGCAGAATCGGAAGATCAGGCGTTCTATAGGAGCCATAAAGTCCGACCAGGTTTTATCGCCCCTGAACATGCGGGCAATATAGATACCAAGCGGAATGGCAATAACAAGTGTAAGGAGGTAACTGAATATTACCCCTAAAATTTCGGTGTTCATAGCGGATTAAAATTTTTCGGGTTTAAGCAGTACATAAACCATGTAGATGAACACGGCTATCGAAATGATAAATAATGCGAGCATAATTTTTAGATGTTTTCGAAATAATTAACAGATTTGAAAAAGAGCCATAAACATACAAGCCCGGCCGCAATCAGGATCAGAGTGAGCATAATAATAGATTTAATGGAAAAGGACTTTGACCTTGAGATAAGTTAGATAAACCAGCGCTGCAGCTACAAGCCAGGCGAAGATGATAACACAAATATCTTTGACGGTATACCTGTGCTTATCTCTGGGAATAGCGTGCGATTGTGTAATAAATAGTTTTGACATGATTTTTATCTTTTTGACATGGGCATGCCAAAAGGGAAGCCAAAACAGGACAAAAGCATTTATTATCTATTCAAAATACTAACAATCAATATATTGCATTGTGTCAAATAGTAAAAAAACACAAACCAAACATGGTTAAAACCCACTAAAAATGAGAGAGTCTCTCATTTTTAGTGGGTTTATAGTTACAATAAGGCTAATCTTACTGTGTTCGAACCAAAAAGCGCCTCAATTTGCTTTAAATGCAGGTTCAAAACTTAGCTAAAATTAAAAACTACTTGGGCTCAAACCAGAGACCAAAAGATCATGACCTTATATAATAACACATTCTGTTACAGGCACAATCGCTGTCCGCTGTGAACAGTTTTTGCTAAATAAGTGATGATTCTTCTTTCTTCTAATTCAATAATATTTGGTTATTTATTGTTGTGCCTTTATTTAGGTGCTGACTTTAGCAGTTTTTCAATTTCGGTTACATATGATGGGCCAATAGGGATCTCTGTGTCATTCAGCCATACACTTCTTTTATCTACCTTAGTTATTTTTCCTTTCGATACGATGTACGAACGGTGCACCCGAACGAAGCCATTAGCTGGCAACAAAGCTTCTGCCTCGGAGGTAGTATCATATATGGCATTTTTGTGCTAATAACATCATGCTTAAATCCATCACTGTGGACATGGAATCTAAGAACCCTTTGGGAAATACTAACCGCTCTGTTTATCTTGATTTCAACTGTTTTGTATTTGGTAATAAGAGAGTAACATACTGCCCATCAGGTTTAGTCCTGCATAACTGATCATATCCATCACATAGTTATTCACGCCTTCATCCTGGAACTTGAACAGCCAGTCCCGGTTACCATCGGCTCCACAAAAAAGGAGATGAACAAATTTGTTCATCTCCTTTTTTGTTAAAATACACCTTATATTATCGCTCAGCTCCCGTGAAAAGTTAATATTACTTAGATTAACAGGATCAGATTAGAGGTTAAGTTTTATGTTACTTTCCCTGATAATTTCCATAAAGTTTCACAAGACGGTCCGGATAATTGGAAATAATGCCGTCTACACCGAGGTCTCCCAGTGCTTTCATGTCCTTAACTTCATCCACAGTCCACGGAAGTACTTCCATTTTCAGGGCATGAGCCTTCTCTACCATTTCCTTATCTACAGAAGTAAAATAAGGGCTGTAAACATCTGGTGTAAAACCTAATTTCTTCAAATCAGCATCAATGCCTCCCTGACCGTAAGCAGCAATGGCAGCTTTGATTCTCTTTTCATCCTCTGCGGTCAAGCCTACTTTTTTGAGTTCAACAGAAGGATCCATTTTTCCGAATACCAGCAAAGACAATTTGACTTTAGGATCGGTTTTATGTAATATTTGTAATGTTCTTACATCAAAAGACTGAATGGTAAGGCGTTTCCCTAACTTTTTTGAGCGTAAAACCGCCATCATTTTATCAACAAACTCTTGCGGAGCAGGGTTGTAAACACCATCTCCGGTGGGCGAACATTTGGTTTCAATGTTATAGTATACCGGCTTCAGTTTGTTCTTTTTAACATAAGTCTCTACACTGTCAATAAGCGCGGTAAGTAGTGGTTTATAAGTCTTGAGTCTTGCCTGTTCCGGAAAATGGGGATGTGGTTTAGTACCGGCATCAAAGCGGGCAATGCTATCGTAGGTCATGCTATAAAGCGGCATCTTCATTTGCTCCTCTCTCGTAATCTCCGAGCCGTCCGGCTTCAACATAATGTCTGCCGACATATAGGGATCATGAGATACCACTACTTTACCGTCTTTGGAGATCACCACATCAAGCTCCAGCGTTTTAGCTCCTACTTTTACACCATTGATCATCGAAGCAATAGTGTTTTCGGGCATTAAGCCCATACCGCCGCGATGTCCCTGAACATCAAGTTTTTGTTGACCTAAAGCTATGCCGACAGAGAATACTGCGGCCGTCATGATAATCATCGTCTTTTTCATTATTTTACTTTGTTAGTTGTTTTTTGACAGACCAATCAAACAGGCGAAACTTACTCGTTATCATCTTTTACCAGTTTAGGTAACGCCGGATCATAGTGATTTTTCACGATGCGAAACTATCATCCATAATGCTTTACTCCGGTTAAGACAATATTAAATTTATAATGAAACTGAACTTAAAACAGGCACTGTGCAGTACTAAATCAGGTTAACTCGAAACAGAATTCAAAACAAGCTATTTTAACCATCTTCCCCTACAATGAATGGTGATTTCAACAGCGTCTTTTCAACTTATTTATCAAACAAAATGGAAAGCCCGGCACTTGTATACCATTGCAGTTTTTTATAATAGGTCAGGTTCTTATCATCCTGGTAAGGGATATAACTCGTTAGTCCGGAAAATGTCCGGATCGGTACACCTAAAAAGCTGGGTGTCGCGGCTTTATATAAAATGACTTTGCCTAACTGCTGATCAATCGCAGTAAGGTCCGTAGCGCTGAAATTATGGTTCAGAAAATCACCAAAATCATAATTGGGGACAGGAAAATTAGCAGTATAGTCCAACCGCTGAACACCAACACTAATAAATTGGTCGCCATATTTTTTTTGACTGAGGATTAAAGCCTTCATTTGTGAGGCCAGCCCGGCAAGTTCCCCAGTTTTAACCAGCACAACACTCGCTGAACGAAGGTCATCAGTAAAGCTGTTATAATGATCATAATATGCCTGGGCTATGGCAGTTAGCTGATCTGAAGGTTGAAAAAGCAAGGGAACAATATTTTGATAAGGAAAACTTTCTGACAAGGTCTCTGTCGGAGAAGCGATGATATATTTGGCCTTGTCTTTGAATTCATATAACACCTCTACCCCTCCCATAGAGCATGCATCAAAAATCAGGAACTCCAGATTATTAGGTAAAGCATTCTTCAAATCGATGATATCCATTTCTTTACCGGAATCCTCCCCGAATGAAAAGGTTTTGAGCTGACCGGAAGGTGGTGCCCAGGAAGTGGCATGCGACCAGAGGATCAGTCCATAACTTTGTGCAGAAAACTCCGTTTGCGCATATTGAACTACATTATGAAGAAAATTTGCGTCAGAGGGGTTGCTGCTGTTAAATACTTTAACTGTATCACTAACAATCCTGTTCTCATCCGCATCAGGTTTGATTTTAAGAAGATAAGAATTAGTACTATTGGTTTTGATATAAACCAGTAATGTGCCATTCAATGCTGCTGCACCTTTTTCCATCATATTGATACTGTTCAGCGCATCGTACCTCAAATCGTTGTTGGCTTCCATGTATACCAACACCATCTTTGCAACGGGCTTTTTTATTGCTCTCTCCTTTTTGCAGGAACATAGAACCGACAGAAAAAACAGAACGAAGAGAAGAGAAAAATTACGTTTAATAGGTCTCATAGATGGTAACCACTATTTCCTGATTAAGAATCATGAAGCACCATTTACCCTAAGTTATTATTACTGCCCGGCAAGATGGAAATCTCATTTTGTAAAATTAAGCGCTGCTGACAAAGTATTTTTATTATCAAATTGTTAACTATTATCATTTCAATACTTACTTGTTTAAAACCACTTAAAATTACATTCCTTACGTCTATTCCCAATTTTAACCTGGAAAAACTAAAATAGCGTCTTAAAAAACCAATGATCAACTTAACAAAACCTTGTCACCGGCTTAACTTCAAAACCACATTCCGGGGCTTTCTTTGTAAACCTGAGCTTTTAACTTTTGGTACAACTGATAGCTTTATCTAAAATCTCATCAGACCACAGCCCTCCCCCTACGTGCTTGTCCGGTCTCTGTTGCTTTAGATCAATAATCTGCCAATCAATTTTAAATAATAAATATGCGTATTAAATCTTTACTAATTTCTGCTTTTGCACTGCTTTTGATCTTCATCAGTGCGTGTAAGAAAGACAACAAAAGAGATGAACCCGGAGCACCCCATGCTGAAGTTCAATTCTCATCTGTCATTAGCGGTCAAATCAAAACCAAAGCGGTAAACGATACCTGGGAGGCCAATGATGCTATTGGTGTATTCATGAAGACCGGTACAGGCCTAAGCAATGTTTTAGCCGCCAATAAATCTTATACAACCGCTGGGGATGGAACATTCACGGCCACATCGGCAGACCAGACCATTTTTTATCCTGAAGATGGAAGCAGCGTTGATTTCATTGCCTATTACCCTTACAAGCAAAGCTTAACCAATAATAGCTATCCGGTAAACGTAACTGATCAGAGTTTACAGGCAGCTACAGACCTGATGTACGCTAATAATGCTATGGGGCTTAGTAAAAACAGCAGCAATGCACAATTGGTTTTTGTACACCAATTATCTAAAATTCAAATTACTGTAAAAAACGGTGTTGGCATCCCCGACCTGAATGGCCTGAGAACAACCATCTCGGGTTTAAAAACTACAGCCAACTTTGATTTGGCTACCGGAGTGCTCAGCGGACAGGGCCAGACAGCTGATATCCAGGCTAAAACCAATGCACAAAATAGTATAACTACATCAGAAGCTATTGTTTTACCTACCACAGACGAAACCAACATAAAGGTGATTTTTGTATTGGGTACCAAAACCTATACCTGGGCCTTACCTGCCGGTACCAAGTTTGAACAGGGTAAGAAATATAGCTACGAGGTTGAGTTAGAAGGACCTGGTGGTAATAGTGGTATCGCAACATCATTGAATGCAACCATCGCTAACTGGACTGATACACCTTCAGGAAGTTATTCTTTGGATCAGGAATCAACAGGCACAAACCCTCCGCAAACATCTGCCTATATGGAAACCCCGTTGATCACTACCGATAACAATATGACCTACATTTTCCATAATTCACCTAACAATGCCAGCGTAAGAGATTATGCTATGCTTTATGACAAACGTTATAAAATGGCTTATTGGGTGGCTTATCCCCTGCATGCGTCATACATCGGCAGCTCAGGCAGAACCGACGCGTGGGCATTTGATCCATCGCTTCCTCAGAATCAGCAAGTAGACTTAACCAGTTCTTTCGGTAACGGATATGACCGGGGGCATCAGATTCCAAGCGGAGACCGCACAGCCTCAGTGGCTCTGAACCAAACAACTTTTTATTTTACCAACATGACAGCCCAAATATCCTCGATGAATCAAGGTATTTGGGAAAATCTGGAGTCGCAGGTACGTTCATGGATGAGCAAAGGAGATACTTTATATGTGGTTACCGGTGCATCTATCAAAACAACTACCGATGCTACCATCAATTATGCTAAAGGCGCGGCCATACCGAAATATTACTATAAAGCTTTAGCTCTTAAAAAAGGCGATACTTATTACACTATCGGTTTTAAGATTGATAACGCGATTATTCCGTCAGTAATTACTTACAATAATTTCCGGATCAACGTAAGTGATTTGGAAAAAGAAACCGGCTTTACTTTCTTCCCGAAACTTCCTGAAGCCACAAAAACAACTATCGATAATACAATCTGGAATTAAACTTATACATCAAACCAAACATGAAAAAACAAAACATCCTGTTGGCAACTGCCCTATCGCTAATTGTGTTAGGTAGTTCCTGCAAAAAGGACAACAACCACAATCACGATAGCGGTAATCCAGGCGGATCTAAAGCCGTACAGTTTACCGCCGCCATTAATGGTCAAATAAAAACAAAAGCTTCAAATGACCAATGGGATGCCGGTGATACCATCGGGGTATTTATGAAGACAGGCACCGGCCTCAGCAACGTACTGGCTGCAAATAAGTCTTATTTAACTACCGGTGACGGTGCGTTCACTGCGTCAGCTACAGATCAGACCATCTTTTATCCGGATAACGGAACCGTTGACTTTATCGCTTATTACCCTTTTAAAAAGGCACTTACAAATAACACCTATGCGGTTGATGTTACACAACAAGCCAATCAAAGCGCGATAGACCTGCTTTATTCTAATAATGCCACCGGCTTGAGTAAAACCAGTAGCATCGCTAATCTTGTTTTTGTTCATCAATTATCGAAAATTGAGTTTACAGTTACAAAAGGCGCTGGCGTAACCGATCTGAATGGCCTTGCAGTAAGCCTCGGCGGGCAAACTGCCAAAGCTAACGTGGATCTGGCAAGTGGCACATTAACAAATACAACCTCAACTGCTGATATCAATGCAAAGACTACTGCTCAAGCTGGTGGCACCGCACTGGCCGAGGCTATCTTAATACCAACGGCAGATGCCAGCGGTAAGGTGGTTACTTTCAGCCTTCCGGCCGGTAAGTTCAACCTGACTTTGCCTTCAGGCACCAAGTATGAACAGGGTAAAAAATACACTTATTCTATTGAGTTAAAGAATGGAACGGCAGGTACGCCTGTTGCTGTAGCCATATCAGCTACTATAACCAATTGGACCGACGTGCCATCTGGTTCTTACACCGTGGGACAAGACTCGTTATCAAATCCGCCTACAGGAACAGAGGATGTACTCTATACCGAAACATTTGGTACCGGCTCAGCAAGTACTAAACCTAAAGTTGCAGCTTATACCGGCTGGGCAAATCCAAGCTGGACTTTTAGCGACAGCTTTGGTACTGCAGACTTGCGCACTATCAGTGCATACCCTGACAATGTGCATTTATGGCTCCCTGCCACCAAGGATGCTTCACTAAAAATAGAGGGCATTCAGGTAACCGGCTACACTTCTCTGAAACTTAAATATGACCTGGCACCGAATGCTGCATCGGCATCATCAACCAGCGACGTAAATGTAATTAGCGTTAAGGTGAACGGCACAAGTATCACTGTACCAAGCCGGCCGCTAAGCAATGCGGACAATAACAAATTTGTAACAGTTGAATTAAGCAATATTCCGGTTTCAGCTACCAATACCATAGAATTTATGGGATCGACAGCTACCAATACCTTAGGTATGCGCCTGGACAATGTGGTAATTATTGGCGTAAAATAATTGATCAAAATTTAAGCTATATAAAAAAAGAGGTTGTGAATTTCACAACCTCTTTTTTTATTACTAATTCAAATAAATTATTTGCTTTTAATAGCAAGCCTCGTATCACCCGGTACCTGTATTTTTTGCAGAGACTTCTTAGTCACCTTACTAAATAAAAGCACCGGAAAACTTTCCTTTTTATCAACTTTAAAATTGTTTAATTGCAATCCGTCAACATCATCAAAAATACAAGCTGTGCGGAAATCCGGGGCCTGATAGCTGATATGGATATTTTCCATCTTGATGTCTTTGGCATGTCGCACATAAAAACCCCATGCGGGTAGCTCGCCAAACATTGAAAATTCCGGATAATCAGCAATTTTTTCGGGAATACTGCTTAATGAATCTAATGGAAAATATGCCTTCTTTTTGTTGGCACCACCGCCATAAGTAATATTAATATGATTTAGCGTAACTCCTTGTACCGGGTAACCCGGTATTCCGCAGATAGATGCAGGAAAAATATTATGAGCAAACAAACTTGGCGGTCCTTCCATCGAATAACCAGCGTCAGGCTTTTTTATTGGTATCTGTACATTTACATTCTCAATGTATACATTGGCTAACTTCCCTACAGAAACGTTTTTTTGTCGTTTACCCAAACGGATAAACAGGGCATTACCTGTATTTTTAGCGTTTACATTACGGATGTCGATACCTTCAATGTCGGCCCCGTCAACACTTTCAATGGCTATTGCAGAGCGATAGGTATCATAAACCTCAATATCGCGTACCTGTATGTTTTTAAATCCACCATGCGAAGCGGTACCCAGTTTAAACGCACTTGCACTGGAGCGTATCTTACAATTTGCTACATAAATTTTTTCACAAGCACCTTTCGGATCAGATGATTTAAGGCATATTCCATCATCAGCTACATTAAAAAAGCTATTTGTTAGCCTCACGTTTTTGCAATCTACCAGGTCTATACCATCATTATTCAAAAAGGTATTGCTGATCACCTTTATACTGTCTATGGTCATGTCGGTACAATTCGTATAATTCTGTATCCAGTCAAGACCATCCCTTATCGTGATTGATTTAATGGTGATATCCTTACAATCAGTAAAATGAATAAGCACTGGCCGGTTATCCTCCTCAGGGCGCATTTGATGCCAGTCGTTGTAGGTTTGCCATTCTTTGTCTTTGATGATCCCACTCTTGATCACTGCATAAAGGTCTTTTAATAAAAGAGCAGCCTGTCCGTTTATAGTTCCGTAACCCGTTAAACTAATATGGCTTGCTTTATTAGCTACTATCAGGGCCGAAGCTTTTCCCAGTCCATAATCTACTCGTTTAGTAGTTGCCAACAGAACTGCATTTTTTTCAAAATGCAGTTCTGTGTTTGATTTGAGATAAATAACACCAGTAACAAATTTACCCGCAGGAATAATCACTTTACCACCGTTTACAGCGGCAGCATCAATGGCCTTTTGGATTGCTTTTGTGTTTACGGTTTTACCATCAGCTTTGGCACCATAATCAATGATGTTGAAGTTTTTACTTTTGGCAGGTAATGCGAGGCCAATTAAAACTAATAATGTTAAAAATTTCATATTTCACAAATTGACGTTGCCTGAATAATCAAATGTGAGGATCACTTTTATACACACTGTTGAGTATAAAACCATCTAAACAATCAATTGAAATAAGCTAACGATTTTGGGACACAAATTAACTAATAACATTAAATTCCAAGCCAATTTTTGCAGATCGCTTGCAGGTAAATTAAGTATGGAGCCATTAATTACTTTGCGCAGGCAAAATATTTTGATTTACCCTGAAAAAGTTAGTTGGATCGTACTTTAGTTTAATTTTTGTTAAACGTTCATAATTACCCCTGTAACTTTCTTTTACGCGGTCTTGTCCCTCATTCATAATAAAATTGAGATAAGCGCCACCGGCAGAAAATGGATGCAATGCTTGCCAATATTTTTTACACCAATCAGTTATTTTTTCGGCATTTGCAGGGTCAGGATCAACGCCTATGATCACTCCGGCGTATTTTGCATCTCTGAATGCCCATGCTGTAGCATCACTTCCAACACGCGCGGCAGCGCCGCTTAGCGGATACATGTGCATTTGAGAAAGCGGCGTTGGTATGGTCGATCCAAATTCTAAGTGCTTAGCTCTTGCCTCTGCACTGATATCATTATAGAAATCAGCCCGCCAATACCATTGCAAACCCGGAGGCAACATCCCATCAAACATTTGTTGAATGGCCGGGTATGGCATTTCGCCCAAATGTTGAAATATTGGGTTCATGGCAAGCACGGGTTTAAATGCTTCCTCTGCCTTTTCCAAATCACCCGAATAGCACCATACAATCCCGCAAAACTGTTTATGATGAAGTTCTTCCGGAAAAGGCGGGCCCGGGATAGTAAGTGTAGCTACAAACCCATTAAACTCATCAGGCGCATTATGAATAAAATTATGATACCATTCCATGATCTCTTCTGTTTTTTCAATTGGCCAGAGTGTAGGGCCTCCAAAAACATTTTTAACTTTATGGGCCTGAAATTTAAATGAAGTAACTATTCCGAAATTACCGCCACCACCCCGGATAGCCCAAAACAGATCCGGGTTTTTATTGGCATTTACAGTAACTACTTCTCCGTTTGCTAAAACCATTTCAGCTTCCAGCAAATTATCAATTGTAAGCCCATGTTTTCTTGCAAGGTATCCAATTCCCCCGCCAAGGGTTAGGCCGCCTACACCGGTGGTAGATATGATGCCGGCAGGCACAGCAAGACCAAACTGGTGGGTAACCGCATCAACTTCGGCCCAAACGTTTCCTCCTCCCACACGAACGGTCTTTTCATCTGCATTAACCTCTACAAATTTTATTCCTGAAAGGTCAATAACTAAACCATTATCACACAAGCCCAAGCCTCCGCCATTGTGTCCTCCGCCCCTAACGGCAAGTAAAAGATCATTTTTCCGGGCAAAATTGACAGCCTTTACAACATCGCTTACATCCCTACATTTGACAATCATTCCGGGATGTTTATTGATCATGGCATTGTACACTTTACGAACCTCGTCATAATTAGGGTTCTGAGGAAGAATAATTTCACCTTTAAATTCTCGGGTGAATTTTTCAATAACAGCCGGACTCAAGTCCTTCACAAAAACTGACATACTATTGCATTTAAAGATTAAAAGAATTTGGTTATCCCTAACAAAAGTTCTTATCGGTATAGGCTTTAACCAGTTATTCCTCTAAGTAATTTTATCAGGTTTATTTTCTTTCAAAACTACATGCAAACAAAATCTACAACTATTACTTTTAGTTCAAAAACCAGTAATTTTGATTCAACTAATTCTCCTGATCATCAATTTAAATAACTGGAAGGCTGACAGTTGTATCTTTTCTGAAAACATTTGGAGAAATATGAGGGACTGGTAAACCCTGTTTCAAAAGCAATTTCTGAAACATTCCAGATGCCCTTGTTTAATAATATTAAAGCCTCATCTAACCGATATTCTTTAATGAAGCTGTTTGGCGATTTGCCGGTGAGTGAGACCAACTTACGATATAACTGTGATTTGCTAAACCCTACAGGCTTACTAAAATCATCTACTTTGAAATTAGTATTATTCCATGTAGTTTCAAGATAATCCATTAACCGGGTTAAAAATTGCTCATCGGGCTTTGTCAAGCAATTCATAACGTCTTGATTTAATGTGCTCACATTTTCACTATTATACAGCTCTGTTACGTCAGATGACGCTATGACCTGCCCTTGAATAACCCTACACATTCGTTCGGCTAATTTGATAGCTTCTTCAAAAATTAAATTCTTTTCCGCAACAGGTACCCCAGCGCTTAATCCTATTTTCAGCTTAAAACTGTCGCGCATTTTTTCCGAAAAACTATTGTATAGTAACTGGCTTTCGGTTGCAGCCCGCACTGCGTTAGTAACTGATTTAAAGGAAACCAGAAAATATTTTTCATTCTCTTTAACAACACTTCCTTCATATAATTTTAACACCTCCAAAATTTCATTGTGGTAATGATACAGTGATTCTTTAAACTGAGCTGATTTTGAAGCTACTACGAATCCATCAAAAGTTATGATCATGATGATTCTGAAAGCAGGATCATCTATAATATTTAATGTTGTATTTTGGGTATTTACCGGATCTTCAATCCGGCCTAAAAATGATTCTACTACATTTGGGTCAACTTCTATAATCCTATGAGGCACATCACCATGCGCTTGCTCATGCATCTTTTTGATGGCGTTCGTATCCGGTGCTTCTATTAAACAAAAAGCTGTTTTTCTTTGGTCATCAAACCAATAAGTTAACCCCCTGCAGTCAAATTGATTCTGGATCTTCAGGTCTTCCTGATGTATTTGTGCTACAATTTCTGCTGTTACCGCTTCGGAAACATCATGTCGGTCCATAAAAATTGGCATAGCAAGATGGTTAAGTACTTGGTTTAAACAGATTAGGAATAATACATATCAAAAATATGTTTTTTTGTTAGTTTGTTCAATACCCAACGCCTACCACTATACTTTATAAATCAAATACTTAACTATAATTCTGGTTTTTTAACCTTGTTTAGCTTAGTGTTTTATTTATTGATCGGATAAGTGAAAAAAAACGAGTAAAATTTTGAGTAAAACTGTAAAGAAAAGCGATTAGCAAACTGCTGTAACTAAGTTGTTATGAGCGCAAATTAAAATATCGATCGATTTTTTATATAAGCTAATCAAGCCTCACTATTGACAACGTGGCTTTATTTTTAGTTTAAGGCACATATTTACTACCGCTGTACTGCAAGTTTTCTGGAACCTGCAACACACAGAATTACACAAACAGTAATACCTACCATTCCCATACTTACCTGCTCATGTAATAAGCCTGCTGCAAGGGCCAAACCAAAAAACGGCTGTAATAACTGTAATTGTCCTACAGCTGCAATACCTCCCTGGGCTAAACCACGATACCAGAATACAAAACCAATTAGCATACTGAATACAGAAACATAAGCCAGACCAATCCATGCGCCGGAACCAATATTGGCAAACGACGCTGGGCGCAAAAATATCATCAAAGGAATTGTTAAAGGCATAGATAACACCAATGCCCAGGAAATCACCTGCCAGCCTCCAAGCTCCTTTGAAAGTTTTGCACCTTCGGCGTAACCAAGCCCACATACGATAATGGCAAGCAGCATTAACAAATCGCCAACAGGAGATGCAGAAACATTCTGACTAATGGCATAACCAACTACGAGCAAGCTTCCTAAAATCGCAAACAACCAAAACATTGGATGAGGTCGCTCCCCTCCACGTATCATTCCAAATACTGCTGTAGCAAGCGGCAGCATCCCCATAAACACCAGCGAATGTGCAGAAGTGATATATTGTAATGCCAGTGCACTTAACAGCGGAAATCCTATTACTGCCCCCATCGCTACAATAACTAATGAACCAAGTTGCGCTTTTTGAGGACGCTTTTCTTTGAAGAGCAAAAGCGCGCAAAGTGCAAGCAAACCTGCACCACCTGCGCGGGTAACCGTTACAAAAAGTGGCGACATGTCCATAACAGCAGCCTTTGTTGCCGGCATAGAGCCGCTAAAAAATAACACCGCGATAAAACCATTGATCCAGCCGTTTAAATTTTGTTCCGACTTATTAGAAATTGATTTGTTATTCATCATATCACAATTTTTAAAATCTAAAATCAAATGTAGACCGAACATTCTCATAAATACAGTATCAGTTTTTGATATTTAAATAGACACAGTTATATTTGTAATATGGGGAAAGATTTTCTGTATAATGAAATAACCAACGGTATTGCCAATCAAATCAGAAATGGTGTTTTGAAGCCAGGAGACCGTTTGCCTTCTGTAAGAACACTTTGTCAGGAGCATAGTGTTGGCATGAATACCGCCAAAAGGGTATTCATTGAACTGGAGGCGCAATCGCTCATTGATTCAAAGCCGCAATCAGGATATTTTGTCAGAAAACAAACCTATCGTGAATTACCGTTGCCGGATGTTAGCCGACCTTCGGCTGTTGCTAATGAGCATGAACCTAATGAACTACTGAGTAAGGTTTATGCCAATATGGGTCGAAATGATCTTACACTTTTATCTATAGCCGCCCCATCAGGAGCTTTATTGCCGGTGGCTAAATTGAAAAAAGAAATTATTCATGCTAACCGAACATTAAAAGACGCGGGTACATCCTATGAATTAGTACAGGGAAATATCAATTTAAGACGAATGATTGCCGTTCGTTCCCTAAGTTGGGGTGGCAACCTGCACGAAGACGATCTTATTACAACCGGCGGAGGTATGGAGGCACTTTCTTTCTGTTTAATGGCCTTGAGCAAACCAGGTGATACCATCGCTATCGAAAGCCCATGTTATCCCGGGATCTTGCAATTAGCTGTAAGTCTCGGATTAAAAGTGTTGGAATTGCCCACACATCCGGTTACGGGTATTGAAATAGAAGATCTGAAAAAGGCTATACCCAAAATTGATATTTGCCTGTTGATCCCTAATTTTAACACCCCACTGGGCAGTTGCATGCCCGAGGAAAATAAAAAATCTGTTGTAGCCTTGTTGGCTAAAAACAATATTCCTCTTATAGAAGACGACGTATATGGCGATATTTATTTTGGCTCACAGCGGCCAAAATGTTGTAAAGCATTTGATACTGACGGGAATGTGGTATGGTGTAGTTCAGTTTCAAAAACGTTGGCGCCCGGTTACCGGGTAGGTTGGATAGCTCCAGGCAAATACAAGGAAAAAATAATGAAACAGAAATTGGTTCATGTAATTTCTTCAACTTCTATTGTACAGGAAGCCGTTGCTAATTTTTTAAAAACAGGTAAATATGAAACCCATCTGCGACAATTCAGACGCATTTTAGAGAGCAATTGTCAAAACTATATTCGTGCTGTGGCTGAATATTTTCCAGAAGGAACGAAGATCACCCGTCCACAGGGAGGGCTTACCCTTTGGATAGAAGTTGATAAAAACATTAATACGGTAAAACTCTATGATCTGGCTATAAAGCAAGGCATTAGTATTGCACCGGGAAGGATGTTTACCTTGCAGGATCAATTTGAAAACTGCCTGCGGCTATGTATTGGATTGCCCTGGACAGAAGAATTAAATCTAAAACTGAAACAGATTGGAAAACTTGCCGGAACAAACTATGTCAGAAAGTAAAGCTAAAACTCTCTAATGAACCTGATGACTTTCATAAAAAAACCCGGCACCTTACGGTACCAGGTTTTTCAATAATCATTTAGCGCCTATCTTTTTGAAGATTAATTCGCTTTACCTGTTTTAGCGGTCTTCCATTGCAGCGCATAGTAAGTAGTGCGTGTACTACCTGTATTTTTAATGGCATGCAAAGTGTTCGCAGCCTCGTAAACAATTGATCCGGGACCAACCTGTTTCCATTCACCGGCAACCATTGCGCTCACATTTCCCTCTTTAATGATGATCATTTCTTCATTAGGATGATGATGAGGGGCATGCGAAGAATCGCCCGGGTTCAAGGTAGTAATATGAAGCTCCAGCTGATCAAGGGTTTCTGTTGGGGCATTAAATACATCTCTCCGCTCGCCTTTGGCTGTTGGGATTACTTTAATATCCTTCCAGTCGTAAGCCGCTGCCTTCAATGTTGGTTGATCGTTAATTTTATGAGCCAAAATGGCTACAGGGATACACATCACCAGCGCGGTTATGACCACAAGGCTTAGATCTCTTTTGGTTATCATAATTCTCAGATTAATTTATAATTGACACTATACCTTAGGTTCCCAACCTGGCTCATACGTCCTGCTCCAAAGTTTTTGTGCTTCCGGATCATTCAAAATATGACCATTCTTAGGATCAAGATGAAGATCACGACCTACACGCCAGGAAATGTTGCCCAATTGCATGGCTACCACACTTCGGTAACCTAACTCTACATCGCAGTTTGGCCTACGGTTGTTACGGATGGAATCCAAAAAATTAGCCACGTGCATGCTATCCATCCCCAAGCTTGGGCTGGCTGTGTTACGGCCATCAACTTCACTTTGCGGAGCGGCAGATTTTACTTGTTTAACCAGTTTACAGCTCAAATCATAAATAGTATAATACTCACCATCTGTGTCCAGACTGCCATTTTCGCCGTAAAATATAACACCACGATCTGCTCCTTCAATCTTCCGGCCGTTGGAACTCCTGTTTTCCCACATTAGGGATACCCTGCCCGGATAATCCATAGCTACAATTTGTGTATCCGGTGTTTGCCAATCATCTTTAAATTGATATCTACCACCTATTGAGCTCACACGGGTTGGGAAGTCAACACCTAATCCCCAACGGGCCACATCAACTTCATGGGTTCCGTTATTTAAAGCCTCACCGGTTCCCCAATTCCAGAACCAGTGCCAGTTATAATGGATCAGGCCATCCTGGTATGGTGTACGTGGTGCAGGCCCTTGCCACAAATCATAATCCAACCAATCAGGCACAGTCCCCGGTTTTAGGTAATTTGCCTTGCGATTATTGGTATACCATGCTTTAGCTAAATAAAGACGACCTATAACTCCACCGTGCAATTCTTCAATACACTGTATCATTGCCGGCGACGAGCGACGTTGCGCCCCCATCTGTACGATACGATCATATTTACGCGCCGCGGCCACAGCCAACTCACCTTCATGAGGATTATGGCTTACCGGTTTTTCTACATATACATGCTTACCTGCCTGACATCCCATAATGGTTAATGGCGCATGCCAATGATCTGGTGTGGCAATATAAATGGCATCAATATTTTTATCCTGTAATACTTTGCGGCAATCCTTCTCACCCTTAGGAGCAGTGGCTTGACCAGCCGCGACTACCTTTTGCTGAATTTTAGGTATGGTTCTTGAATCTACATCACATACCGTATTTATTTCCAGATTTTTTTGGCGGGCAAAGGTACCTGACATACTGCTGCCACGACCATTTAAGCCAATAATGGCCACATGTATCCTATCGTTAGCACCGATGATCCTTTTATAGCTTTTGGCTGAAAAGCTAAATACTTTATCACCAATTGCAAGACCAGCTGTGGTTACAGCCATTTTTTTAATAAATTCACGTCTTTTTTCCATTGTTTATAATTGAAGAATAAATTAATCAATGATGCGGTTTGACACAGCATCATTGACACAACTATGAGTTTTTTAAATTACAATACCCTGATCTTTACATTTCTGTAGTGAATCACATCTCCATGCTCCTGCAAAAGGATGGATGATTGTGTCGCTTCGGCAAAACCTTTTTGGTCTTTGAACTTACTTTCGGCTATATGTTTCTTAAAGTCATCGCTCCCGCGCTCATACGCTAAAACCTTTTTGCCGTTAAGCCAATGTTCAACATGTTTGCCTTTTGAAATGATACGGACATTGTTCCATTCACCCAATGGTTTAGCTTTTTTGGCTGTAGTATCCGGCGGCATAATATCATATAAGGCAGCCAAACGACGATTGCCATTTATACCCAGCTTTGCATCGGGATGGCGGGCATCGTCGATAATCTGATACTCGCAACCCAAAGAAGTGTTTTTAATCAGGCAATATTTGATACCGCTATTGGTTCCTTCCTCCAGTTTAAAATCGAGGGAAAACTCAAAATCCGAAAATTCTTTTGTGGTTACAATATCGCCACCATGCCCATCTTGTGGGTTGGTGCTTAAAACGCCATCTTCTATCTTCCAACCTTTTCCGTTAAACGGAGTACCATTTGCTTTTTGCCAGCCGTCAAACGTTTTTCCGTCAAACAATAATACCCAGCCATTTTTAATTTCCTTTTTAGTTAATGATGGCAGCTGTGCTTTTACTGAAATAATACAGCAAAAGAAACCCGCCGTTAAAAGCAATAGGTGTTTTTTCATATTCATGGTTTTCTGTTTAGTTTTTAATTAAAATTGTGTGTATCCTTTGTTTTGAATGATCTTACCCGGATTGGATTGCATTACAGTTGTCGGGATTGG
>NZ_JBCECK010000001.1:0-33607 GCF_039207105.1 Mucilaginibacter sp. | reverse complement strand
GCAAAACCATCAACTGTCTGCTCGGCAATCATTACATCCTTAGCCCGGCCTGTTCTTACCAGATCAAACCAACGGTGATTTTCGAAAGCCAGTTCAACACGGCGCTCTTTTTCTATAGCCAATAATAAAGCATTGTCATCGGCAAAATCAGTTACGGAATAATCCTTTAATAAACCAGCCGAAGATGTAATAGCCGGATCGCCTTTAGTATTTTTTGCCCGTTGCCTTATTTTATTAACGTACGATATGGCTTTGTTTTTATCTCCTCCAGTACGTACTAATGCTTCCGCATCTAAAAGGTATACGTCGGCAAGCCTCAACTCAATCCAGTTATTGCCGTTGTCACTACCTGCGGTAGACACATCATAATATTTACGTACGTATCTCTCGTTTTGCACAGCGCCATTTTTTGCGCTTATCCAGCTATCACGCATGGATACGTATTTCCGTGGGTCGCCCACTTCATAAGCACGTGACATATCACCTGTGGGAGAATTAACTCCACCTTTGTCCCCTACCAGCACCACTTCCTTGTCTGAAAAGCGCGGAGCAAAATCATTATTCCACGGACTTCCCGCCACCGCGTTCGGGCTGCCTTTTTGGTATTGAATTTCAAATAACGATTCGCTACTGTTCTTTTTACCTACATCAAACAGGTCCGCGTAGCTTGGTACTAATGACGCACCGGAAGTATTGATAACCTCTTCTGCCTTTTGACTGGCAAGATTATAATACTCCGCACCTTTATTAAGCGGATAGCCTGCCATTGTCATATATACCTTGCTTAACAAGCCTTTGGCTCCCCATTTGGTTACACGCCCAATGTTGTTTCCGGCATATGAAGCAGGCAAATTCTCTTCGGCATATTTTAAATCGGCCACAATCAGATCATAGGTACTTTGCAGGGATGTTCTGTTTTGTTTATAAGCTTCAGCTGGTGTTATTTCCTTATCAACGTTGATAACCCCTAATAACTCATTATTAAGGCCATAACCACCAAAAATCCGGTTCAACCAAAAATACATTAAAGCCCGAACAAACCTCGCTTCCGCAGTGTACTGATTCTTCAATTTTTCGTCTTTGAATGTAACATTACCGATACGCCCGGTAACAATATTGCAGCGTAAAATAGTGTTATAGCAAGAATTCCAGGCATTGGTAGGATAGCTATTTTCCGGTAAAAGTGGTGAGGCAAATACATCAATACCATTATCATCGGCTGGATTTCCGGCAAGCCACGAATAAGTAGTATTGTCTGAACGTATTTCGCCGAGTCGGATAAATGGATTATTGTAAACACCGTGCAGGCCGGCATATGCCGAAAGTACGGCCTGATTCATATCACTTTCTGTTTTATAAAAAGTAACAGAATTGAGGTTTGATGGTGGACTTAAATCAATAAAGTCTTTTTTACACGAAACGAGCAGCATTAAGCTTAATATGGCTGTTGTTAATTTTTTCATCTTCTTAAATCATTAATTAGAAAGTGAGATTTAAACCTAAAATCAAACTGCGGGCGGCAGGATATCCTAAATAATCACCACCACGGGTAAGCCCATCACCCTCGCTGCTTGTTTCCGGATCGTAACCGGGATATTTAGTCCAGGTGAATAAATTTTGTCCCGTTAAATACACCCGTAATCCATTTACACCTAATGATTTTAATGCACTCTTTGTAAAATCATAAGCAAGCGTAACATTGCGCAGGCGTAAATAAGATGCATCCGTTACCCAATTAGAAGATGGATCGCGCTGCCAGCCGGTTGGGTTCCTGGTAGCCCTAAAGTGCATACCATCACCCGGATCATCCACAGATCGCCAGCGGCCAAGCTGCTCGATCAAAGCATTTCTATCGCCATGATAAATACCAACCATACGTTTGAAGAAGCTAAACGCGTGCGCACCAGAAGAAAATGCTAACTGAGTAGACAGGCTGAAGTTTTTATAAGAAAAATTGTTACCAAAACCACCGGTAAATTTAGGCTGGTTATTACCTATAATAGCTTTATCTGTTTGGTCAAGTTTACCATCGCCGTTTACATCAAGGTACCGGCCATCACCAACCTTATCGCCCGGTAAGTGCGGGTATTTATCCAGTTCTGCCTGGCTTGTAAATACACCCTGGTATACATAGCCGTAAAAACTTGCTATGGGTTGGCCCGGCAATGTAATAAAGGAGTTGTTTGCATTTGGAGCACTTGCATAAATAGGCTGGCCACCCGGGCCTACTTCCAATACCTTGTTTTTATTAAACGCAATATTAAAATTGCTCGACCATTTAAACGCGCCGTTTAAATTTCGGGTAGTTAATAAAAACTCATAACCTTTATTCAACACTTTTCCAATATTTTGAAATTGGCTTGCATAGCCGGTTATGGTAGGCACAGGTACCTGAAGCAACAGATCAATCGATTTACTATGATAATAATCGGCTTCCAATCGAATTCGATCATTAAACAATCCCAAATCAAAGCCAAAATTGCTTTGCAGAACTTTTTCCCATCCCAGATTAACATTGGGCAGTGTATAAGGATTTACGGTGCTTTGTAAAACACCACCCGTTGAATAAAAGCTCGTATTGAGTAAACCAATTGCAGAATAGTTACCAATGCGGTTATTACCCGCAACACCATAACTGGCCCGTAACTTTAAATCATTAACAGTACCGGTAATGCCAGACATGAAGCTTTCCTGAGTAACACGCCATGCACCCGATACAGAAGGAAACACGCCCCATCGTTTATTGTCACCAAAACGAGATGATCCATCACTACGAACTGTAGCTGTTAAAAGGTATTTGTTGTCATAAGTATAATTAGCCCGGCCGAAATACGAGATCATAGAATAATCTGATTTCGTATTATTGATCTGGTACATGTTACCCGCATTTAAAGTATGTATATTATCGTTCGGAAAACCGCGTGCTTCTACATACATAGAATCAATATCATGCTTTTGTGCAGAGAAGCCTGCCAATAAAACCAGATCATGTTTTTTTGCAATTGTTTTATTATAAGATAAGGTTTGTTCTATCACCCAATCATAATTGGTATAACGCGAATTATAAGCCCTTGCCGGTCTTGGTGCCCTTGATGCGTCTAAATCCACATTTGAAGGCTCATAATCTTCCAGGTTATTATCCTGGATACTGCCATTGATATTAATGCGATACTTCAAGCCCTCTATCAGATCGAGCTCTCCATACATAGTTCCTAACCAACCATATTTTTTACGGTGAGTGTACACTTGCTCGGCTACACCAATAGGATTAGCTACATCACCTGCAAAAACTTCGGGATTACGCACCATTGAACCGTAAGTACCATCGGGGTTGTGCAAATCAAATATAGGCGGCAGTTGTAATGCAAATTGAAGCGGTGAATATTTACCATTTACCTGCTCGTCGCCGCCAGAGCTATAGGCAGACAAATTCAACCCTATTTTTAACCGTTTAGTTATCTGCGATTCAACATTGTTCCTGAAATTGAACCGTTTATAACCGGTATTGATGATGATACCATCCTGATTCAAAAAGCTTCCTGAAAAAGCATATTTTGTTTTCTCGGTACCTCCGGTTATCGACACTTCATACTGCTCAATTTTGGCAAGGCGAAACAATATATCCTGCCAATTATTATCCGGCATTTGGGCTACAGACTTAGGATCTAAAAAATTATACTTATAGCCATTAGTACCGTCAGGTATAACATATAATGAACTGGCACTTGGATACAGGTTACGGCGACTATTAGGATCATTAATACTATGTGGTGCACTATTCGGATCACCACTTATCACTGGTTGATCTAACCAAGCCTGATTACGGCCGTCTATAAACCACTGTACGTACTGATCCCTATTCAAAACCGGGATAGTTTTTGTTCTGTCCTGATATCCCCGATAAGCGTTAACACTTATTGAAGCAGAACCGGCTTTTCCTTTTTTGGTAGTAATGATCACAACACCGTTAGCTCCCCGTGAACCATATATAGCGGTAGATGAGGCATCTTTCAACACCTGCAAGCTTTCAATATCTGAGGGATTAATGAGTTGAAAAGCACCGTCTTCCATCGGATATCCATCAACTACATACAAAGGTGAACTGGATTGAGTTATAGATCCTGTTCCCCTCACTCTCACAGCAAGTCCTTCACCACCGGGAGCTCCGTTAACCTGCTGAACCTGTACGCCAGCCAACTGACCGGCCATCGCCTCGCCAAAGTTAATTACCGGACGTTCCTTTAAATTTTCAGAAGACATGGTAGCAATAGCGCCAGTAAGGTCGGCCTTTTTACGGCTTCCGTAACCAACCACAACTACCTCACTTAAATCATTCGTTTTTTCGGTTAGCTTAACATTAATGTTGGTACGGCCGCTTACTTTTATCTCTTCGCCGTTAAAACCCATAAAAGAAAACACCAACGTTGCTCCCGGGCCGGCCACTTTTATAGAGTAGTCGCCCGATATACTGGTGATCACAGCGTTATTAGCTCCTTTTTCCGTTACTGTGACACCCGGCAACGGCTGCCCTTTATTATCAGTAACCTTTCCGGTTATTGTGATGCTTGCAGATTCAACAACTTGTGCTTTACTATGTGGCTTCTCTTTAATAATTACTGTGTTATCATTATTGAAAAGTATATCAACATGCTGATTATCAAAACACCGGTTCAGAAAATCTTTCAGAGATGTTTTTGTAACGCTGATGGTAATAGGTTTTACCTTTTTTATCAAATCAGCATCACAAATAAAGTTATAACCCGTTTGTTTGGTTAGTTGATTGAATACTTCCTGAATCGGAGCATCCTTTACATTCAGGTTAATTTCCTGCGCGTGGCTTGTTGCAGCATTTACCTGTAAAAGAATGGCCAGCAAAAATACAATAGTAAGGTTCATAATAAGCAGGAATTTTCGTGCATAGCAGGTCATGTCCCCGCACTTAAGTGCAGTAAATATTTTATACATTTGATTTAGGATTAATGGTATTAATTGACGTTCTCAATTGGTTAAATTATCCATAATTAGCGCCCATCTGCTAATCATACCGGGGGTGGTTGCAACACTCCCGGTTTTTGGATATATAGTATCGGTTTATTTCCTTATTACTGTAACCCTCCTTCCTTCTATTTTAAATTGAACTTTTTCTGTTAATTCAATCCCTTTAAGCAGGTTTGATAAACCTTTGCTCCGGGAATAGTTTCCATAAAAGTTTACCTTTTCCATATCACCATCAAAAATCACATCAATATCATACCACCTGGAAAGTCGCTTCATGATACTTTTTATGTTTTCGTTATTGAATACAAACAGGTTATTTTTCCATGCCATTACCTCGTATATATCAGCATCTTTAATTATCAATGACCTATCCTGATCATTAATAGCCATTTGCCCCGGTTTTAAAATTGCTTGCTTATTATCGTAATGTAGTTTTACTGATCCTTCCAATAAGGTTGTTTTAATATCTTTATCATCATCATAACCCTGGATATTGAAATGTGTACCTAATACTTCTATTTGCTGTTTATCATTTACATTCACATAAAATGGTTTTTTAGGGTCTTTTGCTACCTCAAAATAGGCTTCACCAGTTAATTGTACTTCCCTTTTATTACCTGTAAATGCCGAAGGATAAGTAATGCTCGAAGCAGCATCAAGCCAAACGGATGATCCATCAGGTAACACAACTTGATATTGTCCACCTTTAGGAGTTGTTATAGTGTTATTACCTATTTCGCCAATAGTAGCAGAGGCCTGAGCACTATTGTAAACAATTTTGCCGTCAGCACTCTTTGTAATAGCCATATTACCCTGAACTGCAAGTTTACCTTTCCCGGCATCGTCCAATATTATTTTTTTTCCATTGGCCAGGGTAAGGGTAGCTTTATTACTGCGCGGCGTATCATTTTGGGGTAACTGGTTTTTAGCCATTTCCTTCGGTACTGCACTTTTTTCATGAAGCAATAAATAACCACCAATGGTCATAAAAAGTAAAATAGTGGCTGCAATGGCAATCCAACGAAGTCTGAATGTTGGTTTTAGATACACTATCCTATTTTCACCTTCATTATGTGAATCTTCAGTGGTTTCTATGGAAGCAATTTTTTGATGAATATTGGCCAGCGACTTCATCATAGCCTGGTTAATGAGTTCCCGATCATTATCATAAAACTCACGCTCGCCGCCACGATAAAGTTCAAACCATACCTCCACCTCCAGCTTTTCAGCGGGTGTACATTGATCTTCAAGATATTTTTTTATTAAGTTGAGGTGGTAATCGGTTACCATAACTTAGGTTTTATAACTACATATTGCATGGAATAAAAGTTACCGCCATATCAGCATTAATTTTTTTAATGATTTACATGAAAAATATTTATTTTGCGTAACATCTATCTAACCAGATAAACCAATATTCTTGATTAAACCAGATACATACAGTGACCGTGAACTGCTTATTGCTCTGCATTGTGGAGATAAAAAAGCGTTTGAAGCTTTGTATTTTCGATATTTCGCCCCACTTTCCAGTTATGCTTTCAAAAAGTTGCAGGATGAATATGTGGTAACCGAATTGGTTCAGGACGTGTTTGTAGATATCTGGAAAAAACGCGAAACGTTAGATACGGATGGAGAAGTGGCCGGTTTACTATATGCAATGATGCGTAATAAAGCATTACATGAGTTACGTGCCAGGATAATTCAATCAAAGCATATCGAAGAGTTTACCCAACTTCATAAAAACGATACAGCCGATGTGCTAACCGACGGATTGTATGCCCGCCAGATGGAGGAAAAAATGCTGCAAGCCGTAAACCGGCTTTCTCCACAATGTAAAAACGCATTTACTTTAAGCCGATATGAACACCTTTCCTATAAGGAAATTGCAGAAAAAATGTCTATATCAGTAAATACTGTAGAAAAACATATAGGCAAAGCCTTACAGCATTTGCGGCAGGAATTTCAGGAATACCATCTTCCTGTGATAATTTTACTGGGCTTAATGGAATTGGCTATACAAAAATAAAACTATGGTTTAACCCGTTTGCAACATCTCACCCCCCAATGATTAAAGCTGCAAAGTAATATCGGAGCAGATTATGATAGTTGGATATTGTAAAGTAAAAGCCCTTCCCCCTCAGTTGATATAATCGTTCCGCTGTTAAGAAAGCCACACCTTTCTAACAGACGCCTCGATCGTACATTATCATCAGTTGTGATTGCATACAGCTTATCAAATGTATAATTAGATTTTATATAAGATAAAGATGCTATACAGGCCTCATAAGCCAGTCCCCTTCCCTCGTAACCAGGTAAAAAAGCAAAACCCAAATCAGGTTGATCAAGATAATCTCGTTTAAAAAGCCCACACATTCCTATAACGTCCTCTGTAAATTTTAATTCTACTATCCAAGGCCCAAACCCATATTTCTCGTAAAGACTGAGCGGCCCCTTTTGTATGTAGTTTAAAGCATCAACTAAAGTATGAATGTTTCTGTCTCCAATAAATTTTTTCCAGGCAGGAGTGTTCAGCAATTCAAAAACAAACGCTTTATCGCTTGCCAAAAAACGACGCATCCTAAGATTATCGGATTCAAATAATACGTTACTCATGATAACTAAGCTACAATTTAGTTGGAATTTTTGATTATGAATTTCGTTAAGAAGCTGTTTTTTAATACTTTTGCCGCCCTTCAAATTTTTACTGTTTACCTCCTATGGTTATGAAGAAGTATTTATATGGAATTGATTTTGGAACAACTAACTCGGCCCTTGCTATTTACAACGAAGAAACGAAAGAAATACACCACACTATTATTCTTCCTTCGCTCATTTACTTTTACCAAGAGCCTGGTACAGGAGGCTCCCCAAATTATGTTGTAGGTGAAGAGGCTATAACAGCCTACCTTGCCGATGATATGAAAGGACGTTTTATCAAATCTGTTAAGCAAATACTTTCCAGAAGCAGTTTCACGGAAACCCGTATTCAAAATAAACGGTACAATGCATCTGATCTGGTGGCTATTATTTTAAAAGAGTTGAAAGCTCGTGCAGATCAATTAATTGGGTACGATTGCAAAAAAGCCGTTATTGGCAGACCTGTTTTTTTTGATGACGATGATACTCAAAAAGATACATTAGCGCAAACCAGGCTACGAAAAGCGACAGAAATAGCTGGTTTTGTAGATATCCGTTTTCAGTTTGAACCTATTGGAGCTGCATTTGCCTATGAAAAAAGCCTTGTAAAAAAAGAAAATGTATTGGTGGCCGATCTGGGTGGAGGTACTACAGACTTTACCTACCTGGTTCTTGATCCTGAAAAAGCAGGCAGCAAGAACAGGAAGAACGACATGATAGCTAACGGAGGTATTTATATAGGCGGGGATAGTTTTGATTCTGCTTTTATGTGGGAGAAAGGCACACCCTATTTCGGTAAGAACACCCAATATGAGGCTACTCCTGGAAAAGTATTAACTGTGCCAAAATCACTCTTTGCAAACATTTGTTCATGGGAGCAAATGAATTTCTTTAACAGTTTGCGCATCCGAAAAGACATAGAGGATTATTATTACTTTTCAGGAAGAGATCCTCAATTTAAAAATTTGATTACGCTTATTGAAAATAACTTGGGCTATTCGGTATTTCAATCTATCGAAAAAACTAAAATTACACTTACAAATACTGATTCAGCAAGATTTAGTTATCACCAAATGGGTATCAAAATTGATGAGGAAGTAGCTTTACAGAATTACGAAAAGATTATTGCTAAAGATGTAGATCGAATTGCCAACTATCTCGACAAATTTATTGTGCAAAACAATATCGATATTCAAGATATCGATACCCTTTTTTTAACCGGTGGAACCTCTATGGTTAACAGTGTTCAAAAATTATTTAAAAGCAGATTGCCTCATGTTAGTCTTAATTCCGGAGACAATTTCAAAAGTGTGGTGAAGGGTTTAGCTTATAGTGGTTACTTGTTCGAAGACTAATTACCACAATATAATTAAGTAAAAAGGCATCAGAATCGATGCCTTTTTACTGGTTAATATAATCGTTATTAATTCTTATTAAAACCTATCCAACTCCATAATTTTGTTCCAGGCTTTTACAAAATCCTGTACAAATTTATCTTGTGCATCATTGCTTCCGTATACTTCAGCAATAGCTCTTAATTCAGCATTAGACCCCAGTACCAGATCTGCCCGGGTGGCTGTCCATTTTACTTCACCCGTAGTACGATCACTGCCTTCATAAAGCTCTTTATCATCAGATGCGGCTTTCCATGAAGTGCGCATATCAAGCAGGTTCACAAAAAAATCATTGGAAAGTATACCCGGCCTGTCTGTGAAAACACCATGTTTTGAACCATCAAAGTTGGTGCTTAATGCACGCATGCCACCTAATAATACGGTTAATTCAGGTGCGGTAAGTGTAAGCAAATGAGCCTTATCTACCAGTAATGCTTCTGTTGATGCGGGGATTTCCGATTTGCGGTAATTACGGAAGCCATCGGCAATAGGCTCCAGGTAACCAAACGATTCTACATCAGTTTGTTCCTGAGAGGCATCTGCACGGCCAGCGGTAAAAGGAACAGCAGCGATATGTCCGGCATCCTTAGCCGCTTTTTCAACCGCGGCGTTACCGGCCAGCACGATCAGGTCTGCCAGTGAAACTCTTTTACCGTCGCTTTGAGCCGAATCAAATTCATTTTTTATTCCTTCAAGTACGCTCAGCACCTTTTGCAATTGTGCCGGATTGTTTACTTTCCAATCTTTCTGCGGAGCAAGGCGAATACGTGCACCATTGGCACCACCACGTTTATCAGACCCGCGGAAACTGGAAGCTGAAGCCCATGCTGTAGAAACTAATTCAGATACACTTAATCCGGATGCCAATACTTTTGCTTTTAGGCCTTCAATATCAGTTTCAGTTACTAGTGCATGATCAACCGCCGGAATAGGATCTTGCCAAAGCAATTCTTCCTGTGGTATCTCAGAACCCAGATAGCGCTCACGAGGGCCCATATCGCGGTGTGTTAATTTAAACCAGGCACGCGCAAATGCATCTGCAAAAGCATCAGGATTTTCTAAAAAGTGTCTGGATACCTTTTCATAAGCCGGATCAAACCTTAAAGCGATATCAGTAGTAAGCATAGCCGGGCGATGTTTTTTTGCACTATCAAATGCATCCGGAATAATTTCTTCTGCATCTTTAGCCACCCATTGGTGCGCACCTGCAGGGCTTTTGGTTAATTCCCATTCATAGGCAAACAGGTTTTCAAAAAAATTATTGCTCCATTGCGTTGGCGTTTTAGTCCAGATTACCTCAAGTCCACTGGTAATAGTATCGGCACCTTTACCTGAACCATAGCTGTTACCCCAACCCAAACCTTGCATTTCTATAACAGCAGCTTCAGGCTCTTTGCCTACGTTGTCTGCAGATGCAGCGCCATGGGTTTTACCAAAACTGTGGCCACCGGCTATTAAGGCTACGGTTTCTTCATCATTCATAGCCATGCGGCCAAAAGTATCACGAATATCTTTGGCTGACGCTACCGGGTCAGGATTACCATCAGGTCCTTCCGGATTTACATAGATCAATCCCATCTGAACGGCGGCAAGCGGTTTTTGCAGGTTACGGGAGTGAATATGCCCATCGGCATCATCATCAGACACCAATACACCATGACCTTCAACTACCCCATGCGAACCGTCAGCATAACGTATGTCACCACCCAACCAAGTGGTTTCCGAACCCCAATATACAGACTCATCAGCTTCCCATGCATCTTCACGGCCACCAGCAAAGCCAAAGGTTTTAAAACCCATTGATTCCAGCGCTACGTTACCTGTAAGTATGATGAGATCGGCCCATGAAATTTTACGACCATATTTTTGTTTGATGGGCCAAAGCAGTCGGCGGGCTTTATCCAAACTCACATTATCCGGCCAGCTGTTAAGCGGGGCAAAACGCTGCAAACCGGCTCCTGCACCTCCGCGTCCATCGCCTACACGATAAGTACCCGCACTATGCCATGCCATACGGATGAACAAACCGCCGTAGTGGCCAAAATCTGCCGGCCACCAATCCTGCGAATCGGTCATAAGTGCTTGCAGATCCTGTTTCACAGCTGCAAGGTCAAGACTATTGAAAGCTTCGGCATAGTTAAAATCCTCAGCCATTGGGTTTGATAGCGCTGAGTGCTGGCGCAGGATATTTAGTTTTAGCTGCTTAGGCCACCAATCGTGATTCCGGGTACCGTCGCCGCCAACATTATGTTTCATGCTGCCATTATGAAACGGGCATTTACTGATGTCATTTGATTCTCTTTCCATGTTATTTTATAGGTTTATATATTGAATGCTTAATGAACAATAACTGATTGCGCTTTGATATAATAAAGTTATAAATTAATCATTTTCAGTTGCATGATACAGCAACAAATTTTAACCCGGATAGTTGGTAATTTGTTATCATATGGCACTAACCCGCACAGTCAATATCATAAATATTGAACACCGAGATTAACTTAATATATAAACAAGATAATTTTATTGTTACAAGCAAGGCAGACGATCCCGAGCAGGATCAAATATTTAAATTAACCTCATCACAATCAGCTATATAATGAAAAGTATACTAACGAACGATTTTTTTTAACTAATACTTATTGACTTTCAGATGAAGAATCATCAGCCGGGTGTTTACGCCAATAATTTGCTAAAACGGATCCGGAGATGTTCATCCAGGGGCTAAAAACCGCAGCAGCCAGTCCAACTGTGGCCAGCTTACCCATAGTACCGGCCAGTCCAGATGCCATTCCCCCATTTTGCAAGCCAACCTCAAAAGCCACCGTACGGGATGAGCTTTTATCCAGTCCGAATATCCTGCTTAACCAATATCCAAAAAAATAACCCGCGCCGTTATGAAATACGGAAGCTAAAAAAAGCAGCAAACCTACATGTAATAAATTTTCTCGCCCGGCAGATGTAGTAACCGCAGTAAAATAAACAATGCCGAACATGGATAGATAAGGCACATAGCTATCTATCTTAGGATTTATGCGATATAACTGGTGATAGCCTGTACCAACTACAAAGGCACCTATCAAAAACCCAAATACTTCAGCAGATTGCATCCCGGCTTCAGAAAAATAACTTTCCATCATATGGTACAAACCCGATGGTAACATGAACAGATAAAGTACACAAACTATAGCTATGGCATATATAATGCGCTGTTGTTTTGGCAATGCTCGCTTCAGATAATCGTGCAATAACGCCGCGCCAATAGGCACCAGAACTATCTTAATGATCTCCATCATCATGGATATAAACTTGATCTGGATAAGGGTACCAGCCAATAGCTTCATTAACAGTGGGGTTAAAAAAGGTGCTGCCATAGTAGCCATAGCGGTCACTGTAACCGAAAGTACCAGATTGGCCCTGGCCAAATAAACCATAACATTTGACGCCAATCCGCTTGAGCAAGAACCGATAAGTATTATACCGGCTGCAATTTCAGGATCAAAGTGAAATAACCGGGTAAGTAGAAAACCAGTCAGCGGCATAATAGTGAAATGACATGTTAATCCAATAAGTACACCTTTTCCCGTACTGCCCAAACCACTAAAATCTTTCAGGCTCATTTGTATGCCCATACCAAACATCACCATTTGCACAACCCCCAGTATAAGCCATTTATTACGCAGATCAAAACTACCCCATTTTAAAAACGCTGCCGGATATATAATCGCCGATACAACCGCGGTGATAACCCATGCAGTATATTGATAGTTTTTTAAAGCCTGTATCCCTCCTATCCCTATCGAACCGAATATGCAAAAGCCTATAGCCGAGGCTTGCCAAATAGTTATTCCCGCAGTTAGCATCCCATAAATAAAAAGCAGAGCCATTAACAGACTTAACAGCAGGCATATTTTTCTGATAGCTTTCATTTAGTTATCAGCGAGGCCAGGTATTTAATAGCATTAGGCGGACTTGCCACTATGGGTACTTTTCTATCAGCTTCATCCAAACTATTAACCACCCGTGCCATTGATGCCTGGGCCAGTAATATAACATCAACCTCTGTAGTCAGTTCACGCAATGCTTTGGTTACAATGGCATCATGTTCGGCGGCATTACCGTTCATGAGCGCGTCAAATGCACCCTCGCACAGCTTTGACACCAATTCTATTTCTTTTCCGGCCAGTGCTGCTCTTCGTTTTACCAAATCTGCGGTTGGGCCAAGTGTAGTTTGTAAAGTAGCGATAACGCCTATACGTTTCCCTATCTTCACTGCTTCATCGGCCATAGGCTGGTCAACACGTAAAACAGGTACATTACTGATTTGAGCAGCTGCCTCAACTGCCGCACCTATTGACGAACAGGTAACCAGGATGTAATCAGCTCCGGAATCTTCAGCAGATGATACATAATCAGCCACACGTTTACTAATAGATGGAGTAAGCTCACCACGCGAAATGATATTTTTCACTAAGCTATCATCTACTATATTAAAAGTATTTACACCGGGCAGATACTCCGCGCATAATTGCTGAAACACGGGAATCAATGTTGCTGATGTGTGTATAAGACCTAACGTTTTTTGTTTCATGATTGATAATGTTTTCCTTTCAATACGGTTAAAAAATAATTATCGTCGCCCACTTGCCCGCCTTTAATATTTACTTCCAGATTATGCACAGCTTTTCCAGGCGCATGAGCTTTGCATAATGGAGCTCCGGACCACAAAGGAGCAACCATTTCAACAGCTTCAATTTCCAAAGCCCGTGCGGCAAAACTTGAAGTATCGCCACCGGCAATTACCATTCGGGTTACTGGCGCCTTTTCAAGAATACCATTGGCTATCCGACCCAGCGTGTTACCATAAAGCTGGGCTGTATGGGTAAGGATCCCTTGTTGATTTAATCCCTTTTGAGCAAGTACATGCTGCGTTTCACTAATTCTCGCGTCATCCGAACCGAGACTGGTATGGATAATTACACTTTGTCCGCTTTTTATATAAGCTGTAGCCTCATTGATATAAGGGACTATCAGATCATCAATATTATTACATGATGCCAGTGCGGCAGTATCAATGGCGATATTTAAAAAGCCATGATCAAAAGCGGTTTTTATTTGCCTGGAAGTTACAGGCGAACAACTCCCGGAAATTACCAGGATAGCATCCACGGCTTCTACCTTTGGCCATTTAGTTATAGTTGGGATCTTTTGCTGGCTTTTCCAATAATTACCCAGAGCCATCTCTACACCCGATGATCCTACCGAAAACAAAGGTTGCGCCTCGCTGGCATAACTATCCATTAGCTGGCCTGCCAAAGTTAAATGGGCTTCATTCATACCATCAATCAGAATCACCTCATTGCCTTCCTCAATCAGGTATTGCAGTTCCGAAGAGGCTTGTTCAAAAGAATGGTTTAGTTTTAAAACATCAAGTAGTCCGGCTTTTTTGTTGGTTTGATTTGATAAATGGATTCGCAGATCACTTTCATCGGCAGGAGTAACCGGATGGCGACTCATGGATGGATGACGATCAAGCCGATATACTTGTCCCTGGCTGCCAATTCCCAATTTCGCGAATAAATTACCAAAAAGGCAATACCGGCCAAGTGCAGGAGCAGCTACTAATAGCGGGACAAAAAGTGCATTAAATACCTTTACACCGGTATCAATAGCACGTCCTATGCTTCCAATAGCCGGCGATGAATCAAAAGTTGAGCATACCTTATAATGTACATGTTGAGCTTCTAATGATTTTAGAATCGTAAAAGCCGGTAATAATATAGCTTCCATATCATCAGGAGGCATTGAACGGGTAAAGCCTGCTACTCCTATAGCCTGAAGGTTGTCATAACTATCTAACTGTTCTGCCGTAGGCGGTTCTAAAAACAATATGGTTTTAATACCGTAACGATTCAAAAACTCAAGTGCATCGGTTGATCCGGTAAAATCATCACCATAGTAGGCCAGTAAAAGCTGATGTTTATGCGTCATGCTTGGGAACCAAATTTTTTCACAGAATTGGCAAACTCCGGATAACGTAGTACAACTTCATCTTGCATGAGACCATCAACTGCTCCCTCCCAGGCTTGTTTCAAAGCCCTAACCCCACCATCTGGCCCATCCGGATGAGCCATGATACCGCCACCGGCCATATATAATAAATCGGTAGTATGCGTGCGACGATAGGTTTCAAAAGCCTGTCCGCCCCACTGCCCAGATGACACTACCGGTAATATTGTGGTGCCATTGGCTAATGGTTTCAGACATGCTTCTATAGACCGCACCACAGAATCGTCCGATTCCCAGAATTTATTCTGAATGCCATTTACATGAATTTGGTCTACACCAGCCAGTCGCCAAAGTTTTTGGTAAGCCGGGAACTCAATGCCAAGCAGAGGATGACGGTTCAGCATACCCCATCCGTTACGATGGCCATGTATAGCCAATTGTCCTTGGTCTGCTATTTTTTTTACACCTGCCAAACCTACACTGTTTAAGCTGATCATAGCGCAGGTACCGCCGGCATTAATGATATATTCGTATCGCCGCAGCATGGAGTCAACTTCATCGCTGATATTAAAAGCATACATTACCTTTTTGCCTGTTTTCTCAGCATGGTTATTAATAACCTTCATCACCGCATCAACACGATCTTTAAACGATGAGTTGGCTGACTCCGAAAGTAATTCATCGTCCTTTATAAAATCAATGCCTGCTTCGGCAAGTACCTGAACAAGCTGCGCTGTTTGCATGGGTGTCATCCCAATGCTGGGTTTAATAATGGTACCGATCAGCGGCCGCCCGTATACTTGTGTCAATTGCCTGCAACCTGCTATACCAAACCTCGGCCCTTTGAAATAGTTACTATAAGCCTCAGGCAGTTCAATATCCATTAGTTTTAAACCGGTAAACTGGCTAAGTTCATATAAATTACCTTGCAGGGTTGAAATAAGCGTAGGCAGGTTATAACCAAAATTCTCAATAGACCAGGAAACTTCAATATTTGCCCTGTGATATAGATTATGTTTAGATGATGCACCTGGTATTGCAGGGCTATTTACCGTTTCGAGATGGGTAATTGATTCAACCCGTGCCGCAAACCGGGCTTTTAATTCTTCAGTTTCGCCAGGAACAGCTATAAAAGTACCGCTGGATTGTTCACCGGCTAAAACCTGTGCCGCTTTTTCTACATCAAACGGTGTTTCAATAAAATATCTACCGGTAATTCTCTCCATAATATCATCTGTGTGCTACCGATCATTTAAGCTAAGGCTATAAGATATGGTTTATATTGGATTGGTGCAGAACAAATATATAAGGCTCCGGTGAGATGTATTTGTACGATATAGGCCAGCTATTATAAGATATTAGCAATAGGCCTAACCAAGTTTTATATGGATTTAAAAGCGAAACAAAGAATAGCCGATCACAAGTTCATTAACTCGTTGGTAAGATATTGGAAGCCGGGGCGGTTTGACACTTCAGGAGTTATACAAATTTCTTTCAAAGTCGCTAATTTCAATAACGCCGGATTTGTGTCTGAGGCCGCACATAAACCAAGCAGATCATCAAGCAGGTAACCATAAGCACTTACTTCTATCCGTTCCAGTGCATAAGCCGTTTCGGCATCCGCATGGTTATAAAAACTGGCGGCACCAAAATCACCAAATAGCGTATTACCTTCTTCATCTATCAGGATATTGTGCGCATACAGATCGCCGTGCATCATGCGGTTGCTATGCAATTGTGCAGCTACAGATGCTATGGTCAAAGCTATCCTGATAACCTGATCTATAGAAAGGCTCGTATTTTCAGAAAAAACATCGCGCGTACAGCTCTCGAAACTTGGTGGGTTACCCAGATTAAAAAAACGATGTGATATTAGTTCCATCACCAGCCCCACTTTATTTTCGGGATGAGTCCCGATCTGACCAAGCAGTTTTACCAAGCCATAATGCTGGCCTGCAGCCATATAAGCAAGCATTTCATCCTCGGGATTCCCGTCGCTGGTAACATTCCCTTTGAAAAGCTTAACGGCTACTTCCTGTTCTTGTTGATTAACCCGCCACCTGGCTTTAGATATAATACCCGAAGCACCCTCGCCCAACCTATGGCCCATTTCTAATTCCTGGTGATCAATAAAAGGTATCGCCATTGCTACAGGACTAACATTAAATAAATTACCCGAAAATGCAAGCCAGGAAAGCCTGGGCATGTTTAGCAGCCATTGCGGTAAAGTACTTAATTGGTTAGCAGCAATACGCAAAAGTGATAAATTGTTGCAATTGCTTAGTTCAAAAGGCAGCTCCTTTAATTGGTTACCGGCAAGCATTAGTTTTTGCATGCGCTCGCAACTACCTATTTGAGCGGGCAAATCGGTTATTTGATTATTGGTAAGTATAAGCCAGCGAATATTAGTGTTAATTGAGTGGGCGGGCACTTTTTCTATTTTGTTGGCTTTAAAACCAACTATATCCAATAGTGGGCAATCGGCTATTACTTCAGGCAAAACAGTAAACAAATTCTCTGAACAAAATAGTATCTTCAGCTTTTGCAGCTTCCCAAAATCAGCCGGTAATTCACTTAAATTATTGGATGAGAGGTCGAGCACTTCCAGGGTATCTGCCAGCGTGAATATTTCTTCCGGAAAATGCGAAAGCCCTTCGGCAAGTTTTAACGAAACTGTGCCTTTAAGTTCTCCGTTCCGTAATTGTTCAATTGTCTGCATCATTTATACCTAATATCTCTGCGCCGCAAAACTAAGTGTTTTAGCCATTTATTAGTTATGGCTTGCTCGGAAAGGCATCTTGTAAAGCTTTAGCCTCTGTGGCTGTTAACCGGGATAGACTGCCGTGCCTGGCGTCGGGAGGCAATGATATATCATTTTCAATAGTCCAATGCAACAGATCTGATGATGATGAAATACCATATTTATCGGCCATCGGGTAATCATAATATAATAACCATCCATTAGAATTAACCGGATCGGCCATTACACTTGGGCCTTCAGTAATTGTTGGTGCTATTTGTCCGTTGTTTAATGGCCCCTGATAAACAGTATAAGGGCCTTCCAGATTTTTTGAGGTAGCTACCCGGATGCCGCGTCGTTCGCCGTTTTTTACGCCAAACTCTTCCTCTTTATGAAACAAATAATAAGTGCCGTTATGTTTTATCAATGTGCCATCTATTACTGAATAACCGGGTGCAAAAAGCACCTTCGCCGGGGTAAATGTTTTCCAGTCGCTTGTTTTACAATACCACAACCTGCTCTCCTGCCATCCTTCGCTTTTAAAGGTAGATGACCAGAGTAATGTATACTCCTTAGTAGCTTCATCATAAAAATATTCTGGAGCCCATATATTATTTACTAATGCACCAGACTCATCATGAACGTCTTTCATCAGGGGCAGATATTTTTCAAACTGCCAATGTATAAGATCTTTTGATGTTGCATAAATACAACTCGGGCCAAATGTTTTGCGATCTGGTGCTCCGCTACCTCCTCCAGTAGCTACCAGGCGCCAAAGCCCATCAGGGCCTTTATGGATAAACTGATCGCGCATGTGTTGATCCCATATCGGCTTATTATCATTTAAAGGTGTCCAATGGCGCCCGTCTGATGATAAAGCGATATGTAATTGTGCTGCAAGCATTGGATTGGGCAATGGCACTTCAACCGTTTTCCCTTTAGCATCTATCTCTATCCGTGTAGGGTAACGCTGACGAAAATAAGTAAGCATCCACATGCCTTTATCTTGCGCACTGGCCATCTGTATTGTGGTGGTTAATAAGATAGATATAAATAATACGGTCTTTTTCACAGACGCTATTAATGCAGTCACAGTTGTTTTCATGTTTGGTTTATATAAGCATTTGGATAGCTTAAATCAGCTTTGAAAAATAAAAATATTTCTTTACTCATGGTTATACTGTAATAACACTGATACGTAAGCCGTCCTGAGGCAAGCGATTTCACTATTTTTTACGAAAGTAAATCGATTTTTCTGCAAAAACCGATAAACATTTACATATTCGCCAATAAAAATTACCAACTCCATAATGAAACAACACTACTTACGTTTTCTTTTCACTTTAATTTCTCCCGCTATTTTTACAGTTGCCCATGCTCAGTTACCTACCAACCCAAAAGATGGTAAGGGTTATCGCGAAACACCTGTAAAAATAAATGACCTTGTTGACACCAAACTTGATGTGAGATTTGACTATCAAAAGTCTTATTTATACGGTAAAGAATGGGTGACCCTAAAGCCCCATTTTTATACAACAGATTCACTCAGGCTTGATGCTAAAGGAATGGATATTCATCAGATAGCTATTATGAAAGGTGGTAAGCTACAACCACTTCAATACACCTACGAGGATAGTCTTTCTTTGAATATTAAGTTAGATAAAAAATATGCAGGAGGTGAGCAATATGTTGTTTTCATCGATTATACTTCAAAACCAAACCTCTTGCATGATAAACCCGGTTTCAAATTAGATGGAAAAGGCTTATACTTTGTAAATCCTAAAGGCACAGAAGCAGATAAACCTACCCAAATATGGACACAGGGTGAAGCCGAAAGTTCATCATGCTGGTTCCCAACAATTGATAACCCGGGGCAAAAAACAACCCAGCAGTTGAGCATGACGGTTCCTGCCAAATACACTACCCTATCAAACGGATTATTGATAAGCCAGAAAACCAATGCTGATGGTACTCGTACCGATACCTGGAAACAAAAATTGCCACACTCTCCCTACCTGTTCATGATGGCTATTGGCGATTTTAAAGTATACAAAGATAAATGGCGCGATAAAGAAGTTAACTACTACCTGGAGCCTAAGTATTTCCCTTATGCGAAGGCTGTTTTTGGCCAAACACCCGAGATGATGGAGTTTTTCTCCAAGGCATTAGGTGTCGATTTTCCGTGGGAAAAATATTCGCAGGTTGTTGTAAGGGATTACCCTTTGGGCGCAATGGAAAATTCATCGGCTACGCTGCTGGGTGATTACGTTCAGAAAAGTCCGTGGGAATTGATAGATGATCCTAACGGGACCGGTGGAACAACCATAGCACACGAACTTTTCCATCAGTGGTTTGGCGATTTAGCTACCTGCGAAAGCTGGAGTAACGAAACCCTGAATGAGTCCTTCGCTGTATTTGGTGAAAAATACTGGAACGAGAAGAAATACGGTAAAGACGATGGCCAGGCAAAACGTTATGACGAGCTACAAGCTTATCTTAATAACAAAACTGCCGCAAATCAAAATCTGGTTCCGTTCTATTACTCAGACAGTGAAGGAATTAATGGTTCAAATATTTATGATAAAGGTGGCTTGGTATTGAACATGCTGCGCAATTACCTGGGCGATGAGGCATTTTTTAAAGGTTTGGGTGTTTACCTTAAAAACCGGTCGTTTAAAAGCGCGGAAGTACAAGACCTGCGTTTAGCCCAGGAAGAAGTATCCGGCAAAGACCTGAACTGGTTCTTTAACCAATGGTATTACGGAGCCGGCCATCCTATTCTGGATATTACATATCGTTGGGATGAAGCTACTAAAACAGAAAAGGTTTTTATCAGCCAAAACCAACAGGGTCAGATTTTTCTATTGCCAATTGCTGTTGATGTATATGCAGGTTCAAAAACAGAACGTCATCAGGTTTGGTTAAGCCACGCCAAAGACACACTGAGTTTTAAAGTAGCCACCCAACCTGATCTGGTAAATGTGGATGCCGATAAAATACTGTTAACAAAAAAAACCGATCATAAAACCATGACCGAACTGTTATTCCAGTATCAGCATGCTCCTCTTTACATGGATCGCTTTGAAGCTTTATTAGCAGCCACAGATCAGCAATCTACAGCAGAGGGTAAGCAGATATTGACCGCCGCCTTGAAGGATAAGTACTATGGCTTGCGTATTAAAGCAATCAAGGCTATTAAAACAGATGACCAAGCGTTTATGGCTACCTTATTACCTACAATATCAGATCTGGCCAAAAATGATCCGAACTATCCTGTACGTACAGCCGCATTAAATTTGCTGGCTAAAACAAACGCTCCTGCATATAAAGATATTTATGTATCATCTTTGCAAAGCCCATCGTTTGGTGTTCGCGCAGCGGCATTAACAGCGCTTAATACCATTGCACCTGAACAGGCATTTAAAACAGCTAAAGAGTTGCAACCGCAGGCAGAAGGACCTATTTCTTTAGCTATTGTTAGTGTTTACGCAGCAAACGGTAGTGATAGCGAATGGCCTTATGTTACAGCCGCGTTTAAAAAAGCTTCTGTACAGGCAAAATTCGATAACGCCATCAAATCAATGCCAAAAATCATTGGAAGAATGACCAACCGCACTTACGTTGCAGAAGGAATTAACAGCATCCGCGACTTGGCCATCAGCTACAAAAAATATGGTATTGCCGCTCACCTGATCATTTCTCTTGAGGAAATCAGCAAACAGCGTAAAAGCATGAATGACAATGAATCTGCGAAATTAGCAGAAGATGCCATTAAACAAATAAACGACGCCAAGGCGTAAGTAATATTGGTTTCATAACAAAAAGACCGCCTTATAAAAATGTAAGGTGGTCTTTTTTGTTTACATCAATTCAGTTTCAATCGGCTATGATCAACTCTATTTCATGAGTTCTGAATACCTCTTTATGATTTTCCTCAACACCATTATCTGTTATTACATAATTAATAAGCGATAGCGCCCCTAAGCTTGCAAAGGCGCTTTTACCAAACTTGGTAGAATCTGCTACCAGATAAGTAGTTTCTGCTGCATCTATCATTGCTTTTTTTACAACCAGATCACTAATACTTGGGTAGGTTAAACCTGCCTTTAATGAAAGCCCGGCTGTTGCCAGGAACAATTTTTGCACATTAATCCCCTTAAAAAAATCGGCAGCTTTCTGACCAGTTAACGATAAGGTGGGCGGTTTAAATTCTCCTCCGGTCATGATTACTTCGATATCAGGTTCGGCACCTAACATTAGCGCGATGTTTAACGCGTTGGTAATAACTGTTACATGCCTGTTGCCTTTTAATTTTTTAGCTATTTCTGTAGTGGTAGAGCCTGAATCAAGAATGATGGTATCGCCATTTTCAATAAACTCCAGGCACTTGGAGGCTATAAGCTCTTTTTTATCCAAATTATCATGGTTAGCCACAGAAAAAGAACTTACCTGATCTTTTACATTTTTTAAAAAAGCCCCGCCATGCTCCCTGATCAACAGACCATCTTTTTCCAGTTTTTCCAGATCCTGCCTAACTGTAACTTCCGTAACCTTAAAAATTTTTGCCAGATCGGTCACCTTAGCCGAACCATCTTCTTTTAAAAGATCCAGAATTTTATCCCTCCGTTGGTTTGCAAGCATTGTTTATTTTTTAAACTATCAAATATATAACTGCTTCAATGAAAAACAAAACAAATAAAACGAAGCAAATCATAAACATCCAATCTTCAATATCAAAAGGCTAGTTAAAATCTACAAAACGTTATTAAAAAGGAGATTAAAGCTTAAAAATCGAAAACATTGTACATTAATATGATAATAAAGTACAGGATTTTACTTTCCATTTTTTTGTTTTTATTTTCTTTATCTTCTATTTTGGCATTACCAAACGAAAACATTTTCATAGGGACGATGTCTGTGTGAAACCTAAATGCTAATAACAAATAAAAATGACTAACAAAGTAACCCTTGGTGTAATTATTGGTAATCGTGATTTTTTTCCTGATCGCCTGGTTTCAGAAGCGCGTACCGACATCATCGCCCTGTTTAATAAGCTTAATATTAATCCCATCATGCTGAATGAGCAGGAATCAAAACTTGGAGGGGTTGAAACATTCAGAGATGCTCAACGTTGTGCAGATCTTTTTAAAAAACATCAGGATAATATAAGCGGAATCGTCGTTTTCCTGCCCAACTTTGGTGATGAACGCGGCGTAGCCGAAACCATTAAACTTTCAGGTTTAACTGTACCTGTACTGGTACAAGCCTATCCCGATGAATTAAACAAGCTTGATGTTGCCCGTCGCCGTGATTCATGGTGCGGCAAAATATCTGTTTGTAACAATTTTTATCAGTACGGTATAAAATATACACTTACCAATAACCATGTAGTACATCCGTCAAACCCTCAGTTTAGCGAAGACTTGATGAACTTCGTGGCAGTTTGCCGGGTTGTCAAAGGTCTTCGCAAAGTTCGCATAGGTGCAGTCGGCGCCCGTCCGGGTGGTTTTAATACAGTACGTTATAGCGAGAAGATCCTGCAGCGGAATGGTATATCGGTCACCACAGTTGATTTGTCAGAAATATTAGGAAATGCCAATAAATTAACCAAAGATCACTCGGAGGTAAAGGCTCACCTGGATAAGGTATTAGCTTATGCCCCTGCCGGTAAAACACCCGACGAGGCGCTTATACAAATAGCTAAGCTTGATGTGGTACTTAATCATTTTATGGAGGACAACTCGCTTGATGCCACCGCCATACAATGCTGGACATCCTTGCAGCAAAACTATGGCTGTAATGTGTGTACCAGCATGAGCATAATGAGCGAAAATATGCTGCCAAGCGCATGCGAGGTTGATGTTACCGGCACACTCACCATGTATGCCATGCAACTGGCATCCGGTTCACCAAGCGCTCTGGTTGATTGGAATAACAATTATGCTGATGATGAAAACAAATGCGTACTGTTTCACTGCGGTAATTGGGCCAAATCATTTTTACCGGATATTGAAATAAGCAACGCTCCTATTTTAGGTACCACGGTAGGTGTTGAAAACACTTATGGCGCGTTATCTGGCCGCACCCCTGCATCGCCTTTAACATATGGCCGTATCAGTACCGATGATCCTAAAGGAGTCATTAAGGCATACTTTGGCGAGGGTAATTTAACCGATGATGCGTTGAACACCTTCGGAAACCGCGCCGTTGCCCAAATCCCCGACCTACAGGGATTAATGCAATATGTTTGCCGCAATGGTTTTGAACACCATGTGGTTATGAACGCTTCAAAAACAGCGGGAGTATTGAAAGAGGCTCTTGGAAATTATATGGGTTGGGAAATTTATCAGCACGCGTAATGATGATGACTGTAAATGAATTGACTGCGAAGTCTGTAACCTACCGCAAAAAAATACTCCAATATATTGTCGGGGCCAAAGCCGGGCATACTGGTGGAAGTCTTTCTTGTATTGATATTTTGAATGTCTTGTATAATAACACGCTAAACGTATCTCCTGAAAACTTTACATCGCCCGACAGGGACAGGTATATTCAAAGTAAAGGCCATTGTGTGGAAGCGTTGTATGTTGTATTAGCCGACAAAGGCTTTTTTCCTGAAGATGACCTGAACACGCTATGCCGGTATAAATCACATTACATTGGCCACCCTACCCGTAAAGTAAATGGTATTGAACAGAATACAGGCGCATTAGGTCATGGCTTGCCCATTAGTGTAGGTACTGCTATTGCAGCTAAAATGGATAACAAAGACTATCGGGTTTTTACACTCCTGGGCGATGGCGAACTACCTGAAGGTTCAAACTGGGAAGCCGCGCTTACCGCGGCTCATTATAAGCTTGATAATTTGTGTGCCATTATTGACAACAACAAACTACAGATCACCGGTACCAATGCTGAAGTTTGTGACACCGACCCCATTGATACCAAATTTGAAAGTTTTGGTTGGGCAGTAAAAGAAATTGACGGGCATGATATTAACGCCCTTACCGAAGCCTTTGCCTCCTTACCTTTTGAAAAAGGAAAACCAAGCCTCATTATAGCACATACCATTAAAGGCAAAGGCGTAAGCTTTATGGAAAACAGCGTAAAGTGGCACCACGGTGTGCCCAACCAGGAACAATACGAAACAGCCATAACAGAGTTGAATGAAATAATGGCCAGCATTAACTAAACAGATCATGGGAGCAGTTATTGAAAATACTAACATAAACGGCAAGCCTAATCAGGATATATTCTCAGCTACGTTACAAGAGCTGGCCACCGTTGATAAGAGCATTGTAGCCGTAACCAGCGACTCAAGGGGATCCGGTAAGCTGGTCAAATTTGGCACCGATCTTCCGGAGCAAATTGTAGAGATAGGTATAGCCGAACAGAACCTGGTTGGTGTAGCAGCCGGATTGGCCTCAGCGGGCAAAAAAGCTTTTGCAGTATCACCGGCCTGTTTTTTAACAGCGAGGGCTTTAGAACAAATCAAAAATGATGTAGCTTATTCTAACAACCAGGTAAGGCTTATTGGTATAAGTGCCGGGGTTAGTTATGGGGCATTGGGTTCAACCCACCATAGCCTTCATGATTTTGCGGTGCTGCGCGCCATCAATAACTTGATCATAGCCGCACCTGCCGATAATTTTGAAACCCGGGAAGCAGTAAAACAAGCGGTATTGCTTAACCAGCCTTTGTATTTACGCTTTGGCAAAAAAGCTATGCCCACACTAACCGATGATAAAAACAATGGGTTTGAGTTTGGCAAAGGACGGGTTATAAAAAATGGGAATGACCTTACCATCATAGCCACCGGCGAAACGGTTTATCCGGCATTGCTGGCAGTCGAAAAACTGGAAAAAGAGCACGATATCAAAGCCACTATAGTAAGCATGCACACTATTAAACCGCTTGATAACCAATTAGTATTACAACTCGCGGAAAAAACCGGAGCTATCATTACGGTAGAAGAACACAGCATTTACGGTGGTTTGGGCGAAGCCTGCGCATCGTTATTATTAGCAAGTGGCTATAACAAACCATTTAAAATAATGGGGATACCTGACGAGTACACCATCACAGGTTCACAAACAGAAATATTTGATCACTACGGCTTGTCGGCAGATGGGATTGCGCTTGCCGTAACAGAATTATTAGTAAAACAATGAGATAACCTATCGCCACAAACCTAAAGAATGATGAGATACCTTAAAATATTGCTTTTACTGGTTTGGGCATTTGCCGGTTGCAAAAACCGACCTGATACAGCAAAGCAAAAAAAGATGGCCATTATAGTGTCTACGTTAAATAACCCCTGGTTTGTTTATCTGGCACAAACGGCTGCTGCACAAGCCAAAACACTGGGTTACGAGTCTAAAATATTTGACTCACAAAATAATACAGCACTGGAGACAGATCATTTCGAGAACGCTATTGCTTCTGGTTACAGCGCTATATTGTTTAACCCTACTGATGCTAATGGGTCGGTAGTAAATGTGCTTAAAGCTAAAAAGGCTAATGTTCCGGTGTTTTGCATGGACAGGGAAGTAAATACTGTTGATGGCGCTACCTCGCAGATCTTATCAGACAGCTATTCGGGTAGCGTTTCCGTTGGTAAGTTCTTTGTACAAACTATGCATAAAAAGGGCAACTATGTAGAGTTATTGGGCTTAGTCGCCGATAACAATACCTGGAGCCGGTCTAAAGGTTTTCACAGCTTGGTTGATTACTATCCCGGTCTAAAAATGGTAGCTCAGCAAAGTGCTGATTTCGATAGAAATAAAGCTATGGAAGTAATGGAATCCATATTGCAGGCGCATCCCAATGTTGATGCTGTTTTTTGCGGCAACGATGCAATGGCAATGGGTGCTTACCAGGCTTTAGTTGCAGCAGGCAAAGCCAATCGTGTAAAGGTATTTGGTTTTGATGGTGCCGAAGATGTGGTACAAGCCATCAAGGAAAATAAAATTTCGGCCACAGGCATGCAGTTCCCTAAAGTAATGGCTCAAACCGCTGCCAACTATGCTGATGAATATTTTAAAGGCAAGCGAGATTTCCCTAAAAAAATACCGGTTGCTGTTGAACTGGTCACTACTGATAATATCAACGACTATATAGCTTACGGAAAAAAGGATTAAGTCATGGCAAAAAAAGCACTCAAATATCTTTTGCCCGTAGTGGTAGTGGTCCTTCTGGCTATAAACTCCGTTTACTTTAAAAAGTTAAACGAAGTAAAAGCATCCGCAATAAAGCAGTTTAACGCTACAGCTTATGCCCGCAACTACATTGATCAGCAATTACTAAGCGCTGCCGGCAAAGCTCCGGAAACCGATCAACTGTTAGATCAATTAAAAAACAAACCCGATAGCACTTTCAAATTATACTCTCATGCACTTGATATCGGCAATATCCGTTTTTTTATGACCAAAGGTCAGGGTACCGTTACCTCTATTGATGACAACAATATTTACCTGCTTACGCCAAATAAACAAACCATAAAAATAGCCACTGAATACATTTTTGGGAACGCTTTGCGCGACGCGCCGGGTATCATCAGCATCAATGATTTTACAAATACGATGGACCTCAATAATGTTTCGGCAGAGATCAATAAAATCATACGGACGGATGTAACCCCTCCTTTCAAGAGCAAGGTTAAAAAAGGTAGTAATGTAATATTCGCTGGTGCCTTTGAGCTTAACCAGCAACACATCAACCTGAATAATATTGAAATTATACCGGTATCATTAAAAATAACCAATTAGTGTTAGTAGCAGAAAACATATGTAAAAGATTTTCGGGCATAACCGCGCTTGAAAACGTAAACCTGACCCTCACCGCTGGAAAGGTAACTGCTATTATTGGCGAAAACGGTGCCGGTAAATCGACCCTCATGAAAATACTTTCGGGTGTATATGAAGATTATGAGGGTAATATAGTATTTAAAGGAAATACCGTACGCTTTAAAAATACCCGCGAGGCGCAAAAAGCCGGCATAGCCATTATTCACCAAGAGCTTAACCTGGTACCGCATTTAAGCATAACCGAAAATTTATTTTTAGGCAGAGAATTGATCAATAGCTGGGCCATGCTCGATAAAAAAGCCATGCGCTTGCGAACTGAGGAGTTGCTGGAAAAACTGAAACTTTCAGTAAGTCCCGACACTTTAATTACCGATTTAAAGGTGGGTCAGCAACAGGTGGTTGAAATTGCCAAAGCCCTGCTGTATGATGCCGAAGTGATCATTATGGATGAACCCACGTCGGCTATCAGCGAAAGCGAGGTTGATGTATTATTTGAGAATATTGCCAATTTAAAAAACCAGAGCAAAGCCATTGTTTATATCTCACACAAATTAAATGAGCTGTTTAAAATAGCCGATCATTATACCGTTTTACGGGATGGAAAAACCATTGAAAGCGGCGATATGCAAGCGATGACACACGATATGCTAATCCATAAAATGGTCGGCCGCGATATTGAAATCATCCGGAACACTAATGCTTCCATAACGAAAAATACTTTACTTAAGGTTGATGAGTTATGCTTGAACAAACTGGGCAATGAGCAAAAACAGTTGTTAAAAAACATTTGCTTTGAACTTTACAGCGGCGAGATATTGGGGATATTTGGCTTAATGGGTGCCGGCAGAACTGAATTAATGGAAACCCTATTAGGAATGCATCCAAATCTTTCCAACGCGACAATTACATTAAACAATCAACCTGTTAAATACAAATCTGCGGCAGAGGCCATCAAAGCAGGTATGGCTTTGGTACCTGAAGACCGCAAAAAAGATGGATTGGTTTTAGGCTTAGATGTAAAAACCAATATCAGTTTGAGTTCGATTAATAAAATGCAGGACACTTGGCTCATCAACAATAAAACCGAACTGGATCTGGCTCATAAATATATCAAAGCGCTAAAAATTAAAACACCATCTGAAAAGCAGACCGTAAAAAACCTTAGCGGTGGCAATCAGCAAAAAATCGTAATAGCCAAGTGCCTGGCCACACAACCTAAAGTACTCATGCTCGACGAGCCCACACGTGGCATAGACATTAATGCTAAAAATGAGATCTATAAACTAATAGCAGAACTGGCGGCATCAGGTCTGGGTATCATTATGGTATCATCGGAGTTGCCCGAGATCATGGCTGTAGCCGACCGGATACTGGTTATGGCCGATGGCACCATAACCGCCACCTTTAATGCTAACGAAGCAACCGAAGACAATATACTTAAAGCAGCAATAGCTGACATTAATTAAAATATCCTACTAAATGATTTTAACACAACAACGTACACAGCTGGCTAAATTTCAATCGCTTATTGCGCTGGTATTGCTTTGCATGGGCATAGCCTTCATGTCTGACAAGTTTTTAACCATTGATAATACCTGGAATGTAATGCGGCAGATCTCGGTAAACATCTGTATATCGGTAGGTATGACACTGGTGGTATTAACCTCAGGCATTGATCTTTCTGTGGGTTCAGTATTGGCATTTTGCGGTGCAATTACCGCAGGCTTATTAAAATCTGGTATCGAATTCCCATCTAATAATTTATTCATCGGCTTTACGCTGTTGGGTGCTATGCTGGCCGGTTTAATAGTAGGCGCACTGTTAGGAGCATTCAACGGATGGACGATAACACGCTTCAAGGTACCTCCCTTTGTAGCAACACTTGCTATGCTTACCATTGCCAGGGGACTGACGCTATTATGGACTAAAGGCTTCCCGATTTCTAATCTTGGAGACAATTTCGCACACATTGGTACAGGTTGGTTTTTAGGCATTCCAGTACCCGTATGGATCTCGGCAGCAGTAATTGCATCTGCAGTTATCATCACTCAAAAAACAGCTCTGGGGAGGTACATTTACGCCATTGGAGGTAACGAGCATGCTTCAAAACTTTCGGGCATCAACATTAACAAGGTAAAACTTATTGTTTATTCCATAGCAGGTATGCTGGCTGCAGTGGGAGGTATTATGGTAACCTCCCGGCTTGATTCGGCACAGCCCAATGCTGGTATCAGTTACGAACTTGATTCTATAGCTGCGGTTGTTATTGGTGGCACTTCCCTATCCGGTGGCCGCGGCACTATCATGGGTACCGTGCTCGGTGCTATTATTATTGGGGTACTCAACAATGGGCTTGTATTACTCAATGTATCGCCTTTTTGGCAGCAGGTTGTAAAAGGTGGCGTTATTCTTTTAGCGGTAATTATTGATAAAGCAAATTCAAAAAATGACTAACAATTACATACTCGCTATTGATCAGGGTACCAGCAGTACCAAATGTATCATTTTTGATGGTCAGGGCAAGGTTGTGACCAAAGTCACTGAACCGCTTAAAACACACTATTTGGCTGGAGGCTTTGTTGAACAGGAGCCAGAAGCTATTTATCAAAACGTTCTTGAGGCTGTTAAAAAATGTAAAGATACGTTCTTGTTGGCAGGTGGAAACTTAGCTGATATCCGTTACTGCGGTATATCAAACCAACGCGAAACTTTTATCATTTGGGATAAAAACGGCAAACCGTTGCACAATGCTGTTGTTTGGCAATGCAAACGCTCTGTTTCAGTTTGCGACCAGCTCAAAGAGCAGGGTTTAGAACGATTAATCAAAGAACGCACCGGGCTCATTATCGACCCCTATTTTTCGGGAACTAAACTCGTATGGCTTTACCAAAACAATACTGCCATTAAGCAAGCTATTGACAACAATGAAGCCTATTTTGGTACGGTAGATACCTGGTTACTTTATAAATTGACCAATGGAAAAGTTTACAGTACCGACCATACCAACGCCTCACGTACCTTGTTTTTCAATCTTCAAACGCTAAACTGGGACACAGACATTTTAACCGTTTTTGGGTTGTCAGGATTGAATTTACCACAAATAAAACCGTCTTCTGCTTTTTATGGGCAGTCGGATTTCGATGGTTTGTTTAATACTCCCTTAGATATTACAGCTATGATCGGCGATTCGCACGCGGCCGCTTTTGGAGAGGGATGTTTTGAACAGGGAACTGCTAAAGCTACATTAGGTACCGGCTGCTCTATATTGATGAATATTGGCAACAAACCTACTCACTCGGCCAATGGCATGGTCACTACTATTTGCTGGAGCACAGAGGAGCGGATTGATTATGCTTTGGAAGGTGTAATTGTATCGTGCGGTGCAACTATTGAATGGTTAAAAAATGAGCTTGGCATTTTTACCGAAAGCAGCCATACGGAACAAATGGCAGCCAGCGTACCTGATAATAACGGCGTTTATATTATACCTGCTTTTAGTGGCCTGGGCGCTCCTCACTGGAACATGAACCGAAAAGCAGAAATTATCGGACTAACCTTTGATTGCAATAAAAATCATGTGGTAAGGGCCGCTTTGGAATCTATCCCCTTCCAAATTAAAGATGTTATCGCTACGATGGAAACAGATACCAAGATAGCGTTGAAAAAGCTTATGGTTAATGGCGGCATCACAAACAATCATCTTGTTTTGCAATTGATTGCTGATGTGCTGAAATGCGAACTCGTAAAACAAGACTCACCTGATATATCAGCATTAGGAGCAGCCTATCTGGCAGGCCTAAGCAGTGGAGTATTTAAAAGCCTGGATGAAATAAAGCAACTTAAAAATACTGCTGCAAGCTTTACGCCTACCAATACCCAAAACAACATGCAGCAATATTATAACGAGTGGCTATCACATATAAAAAGAAGTTCTTAATTAGATATATGAAATTAAGCATGGAAAACAATCAGTTGAATAGAAGATATATGCAAGCATATATTGGTATCGCTACCTATTTTCTGGTGAGTTTAGCATGCTTAATGAACTGCTACGCAGCAGATACTCCAAAAGTTGAACGCTGGGGCCGCTATGAAATAACACTCAAAGGGCCAACCAGCGGCAATCCATACACTGATATCGCGCTAAAAGCAACTTTTTCTAACGGTACCGACAAAATAACGGTGAATGGTTTTTATGACGGTGATGGCATATACCAGATCAGGTTTATGCCTACAAAAATTGGGATGTGGACCTACGTCACCAGCAGCAATTCCGCTTTATTAAAAAACAAGCATGGTTCAGTACAGTGTATTGCATCCACAGGTAATAACCACGGTATGGTGCAGGTTTGGAATACCTATAATTTTAAGTACAATGACGGTATGATCTTTTATCCATTTGGCACAACAGCTTATGCATGGACGCATCAAAGCGAACAACTGGAACAAATGACCCTGAATAGCTTAAAAAACGCTCCTTTTAATAAAATAAGGATGTGCGTTTTCCCTAAGTACTATAACTATGTAACCAACGAACCCGAATTGTATCCGTATGAAAAAATATCCTCCACAAAAGAAGCCAATGCCAGCATAAAGTTTGTATGGAACTTTAAAAAATTCAACCCGGCATTTTTCAGGCATCTTGAAAAACGAATAGACGACTTGAACGCTTTAGGCATACAAGCCGACGTGATCATTTTTCACCCCTACGATAAAGGACATTGGGGTTTCGACAGCATGGGCAAGGCAAATGACCTGTTTTATATCAAATACTTAACCGCCAGATTATCATCTTTTCGGAACGTCTGGTGGTCAATGGCTAACGAGTTTGATTATATCAAGAGCAAGTCACGCGATGTTTGGGATACCTATTCGGCCGCTGTGGTAGCCAATGACCCGTACAGGCATTTGTGCTCCATTCATAATGGAAGTGTTTATTTTGATAATTGGAAATCCTATTTCACCCACGTCAGTATTCAAAATGGTTCGCCGGTTGAGGATTTTGGCCGTGCGGTATTATTACGCGATGTATACTTTAAGCCCATAATTTACGACGAAGTATGTTACGAGGGTAACCTGCCTTTAAGATGGGGAAATTTAACCGGCCAGCAAATGACCGAAGCTGTGTGGCAAGGTATTATCGCTGGCACATACGTTACTCATGGTGAAAGTATGCGAACAAAAGGAGATACTATTTTCTGGGCTAAGGGTGGCACATTTAAAGGTGAAAGTCCTCCCCGTATAGGCTTTCTGCGAAACATTATGGAGCAAGGTCCCGGCCCGCTGAAACTGGCCGACCCCTGGAAAGACAACCAAACCGCACAAACCGACAGCACGTATTATTTGATTTATTTTGGCAAACAGGTACAAAAAGAATGGAGATTTAGCCTGCCCAAAAAGAATGGCCCAACTACTGGAACCAAGTTTAAGGTGGATGTTATTGACACCTGGAATATGACCGTCACTCCTATTAACGACGTTTTTGAAACCGCGGAACCAAAAGATTACCGGATTTACGATACACAAGAGAAGACGATTAGTTTACCGGATAAGCCATACATGGCCTTACGCCTCAGGCAAATAAAGTGATATATAACTAAACAAGATCATCAACCAATAAAACATAAACCCAATTATTGCACCAAACACTAAATCCAGCAAAAATGAGATAGAAATTCACTAACCAACAGACCTAAATGAAGAAGTAAATTAAGCGGAAGATGGGCCAACATCCTCCGCCGAAAGATCTGCAATTTTTTGTGAATGGGTTATCACTAACCCTGATAATTAACAGATTGTTTAACTATTAAACTTTTAAATCTATGAAAATAAAACCACTTCATAGTTACGGGCACCCTATTGCCCATTATAAAGCATATTTACCAATATTCAAATACGTTTTCATCTTTACATTCTTGTTTTGTTTGAGAGAATCTGCCTATGCCTCACTCGGAAATTCAAGCTTCACAACCACAAACTCTAATGATACTGAAATAAAAGATATCAGGGTAAAAGGAAAGGTA